>JBANFU010000101.1:0-5767 GCA_037975865.1 Bacteroidota bacterium | reverse complement strand
TTCCCGCTCTGAGCCATTGATACGTAACCGGTAATGCAGCCGCTTCTCGAACCACCAACCCAAGCGAATTCCCCTCACATTGGGGAGAACTACCCGATTTCACCAAGGCATTGGCTGAGGGCATTTTCACAACGTCGACTACCGCCATTTTAATCAAACTATCCTCCCCGGCATTCAATCGCAATTTCACATTCTTGAATCCACCAGAAGTATAGGTGACCGTCCAAGGCCCAGGCCCTAGGGCTTTGGCAGGAATCGCGCCCACCCCAAAATCCCACTCGTACAAACCAATCAATCCTTGAGAAGAATCACGAAACACCACCGACTCTCCGGCACAAATCTTTTTTCGATCCACACCAAATGCGACTGTAGTTTTTTCATAGACGATTGAAAAATCCTCCGCCTGTCCGTAAGTGCACGTACCGCAACCCGAGGTATCGATGGTAATAAAATCACTGATTACACGCATCCTCAAAGCTTGATTCAACAGCATTTTCGCGGGCGTTTTCAGTTTAACCTGTGCGTACTCAGTCGGCTTGGCACTAACTTGTGTACTTACTTCTCCTCTGTACGACTGGAACTTACCATCATTGTTGTAATCTATGAATACTCGAACATTTTCATTGTTATACAAACCCACTTTCACTTGTACCGTGTAATCTGTGTTGGGTTTTACTCGAAACACCTTTTGTGCTGTCATGTCGAGCTGCTCCCCATCATCGAAATACGTACCCGATTCAAAATGGTTATCGGTCAATTTCACATCAAACACCCCAATTCCGTAGTTAGATGTTTGAAACTTGGTGCTTGAATTACAGGTTGCCGCTGCCTCGGCAGGAAATACACGAACCCATAAATTCTTCGTTTCCGTTGCATTGGAGGTACAACTCTTGGCCGAAAGCGACACCGCATACACACCAGGCTGATTAAATTTCACTTCGGGTTGCAAGCTGTTAGAGTCTCCCGATACCCATGAGAAGGTAGTGGGCTTGATATTCCAGGTGAGGGAGCGGATCCCGTATAACGACGCGGGTACTTTTTCCGATAACCGCATGACACCGCCCACGGTAAATACGGAATCAAACGACTGCATTTTTGCTTTGTATGTACCGGAACCATCGTCGAAAAGAGGGCTTTTCCAAACGCCTCTACCATAGGTACTGGCGTAGATATAACTATAATCCCTGCCGAGTGGAGAATGATAAATATCCAAATCAGAGATATCCATCCACAAGGGCAACAAATTAGAAAATTCATTGAGTCCATAGGTACTGCCCGATACTTGATTCATGTAATATACCGCTCGATCTGTACCCACATACAATCCAGCAGGGGAAGCTGTATGATCGGCTTTAAGTACGTTGATAACACCCCAATTGAACCCTGGGTAGGCCGTTTTATTCAAACTGGCCAAAATGGTGGCATTCCAAGTGGCTCCGTTGTTATTACTTGTATACAAATCCGAGGCACTCGCACCATACAATTTTGTACTATCCAAAGGATCGGGCTCCATGATTCTAAGGGTAAACAGAGTTGATGCGGGGGTAATATCGACCCAAACGGGTGCCAACACTTCTGCATTTCGCGTAAACATGAGCTTTCCATCTCCGCGAATGACGTAGAGATGCCTTGGGTTTGATTTGCTGCTTTTAATTTGCCTGATCGAACCGGTCCATCCTGTTGAAATCTTGGTCCATTTGATGGTGCCATTTGATTTGACACTATCGCAGCGCCAAACATTGTTATACCCGGCAAACATTCGGTTGGGATTGCCCTCTTGCAACACGAAAGGCGTAAGCCATCCACCCCCCTCTGTGATGCCATTGGTACCATTGGCAGCCAACGTAATCACATCATTTTTGTCGATGGCGCGATAAATATATCCGTAGACATAAGACCCGTATACATACCGTTCATCGCTGGGATCAACTGCACAATCCATTCCATCGCCTCCAAAATAGGTAAAGACTTCCCCGTCATCGTGAATCATGGAACCGTTGTCCTGGTAGCCGTGGGCACCCAGATCATCGGACGTTTGCGCAACCGCCAATCGATAAATCTGCGAATTGTTGATTCCTTTGGTAATGTTGTTCCATCGCTTTCCGCCATCCCCCGTATAGTAAATTCCGCCATCATTGCCTGCAAACAGAGTATTCCCTGTGATGTTAAACTCCCCAATGTGCTGATCGGCATGAATATCGTCGGCACCACCACTTCCCACCCAATGACCACTGACTTTAAACGTAGCGCCCCCATCGGTGGATTTCCACACATTGATTCCGAAGGCATACACCACTTGAGCATTCTTGGGATCCGCTGCCAAATCAAGATCATACCAACCTTGACCTGAGCCATCATTCCCCAATTCGCTGTATCCCAAAATGTTAGCAGGGGTGCTATTCCGATTCACAAAAGTGGCACCGCTATCGGTAGACAGATAGAATCCTTGAAATCGAGAACCTGAGGCAATGAGGAAATACACGCGACTGCGGTCGGCCGGTGTAACGGCGATTTGTCCGCGTTGCATTCCCGTAGCCGGAACACCATTGGTTATCTGGGCAAAACTAACACCGCCATCCGTACTGCGATAAAAAAGCCCATTGGCGGTCGCATATACATAGTTTGGATTGCCTGGATGAAAAACGATGTCTACGAAATTCGCCGAGGCGGTCACCCGGGACCAGCTCCCCCCGGAATTGGTTGTGCGAAAGACGCCACCGTTGGTGGCAGCCAACATAATGGCGGTATTCTTGGGGTGCATGATGAGCTTCCCCACGGTGAGATTACCCATTCCGGTATTCCGGACAATGAAGGAGGTCCCGCCATTGGCCGACATCAATACGCCGTAGCCGGGGGCATCACCTGCATCTCGATCGCCAGTTCCAATGTATAGTGTATCTGGATTTTTGTGAGACAGCACCATACTGCTCACGCCCAAAGTGAGCGCTGGATTGGAAGGCGCCGTGGAACCTACAGACAATCCACTGCCTGCGCCCCATAGTTGGGACCAGGATTTTCCATAATCTTTTGACTTCCAGACACCCCCTTGCGGCGCCAGTGCAAACAGGGTATTTGAATCGGTAGGATGAAACGCAATGCCGTTGATCCTGCCGGTACCGGTGGGCTGCGAGGTTTGGTTATAGGGATGCTTTACCGGTCCAACGGGTGTCCAACGCCCCGATGTAGCGCACCAAGTGGCTGGGGGCACGGGATTACCGCCATTGAGGCCACTGACATTGGTTCCACCATTGGGCGATGAATTGGTTGATCCACTTCCTGTTGCACTGCCTCCTGTTGGACTGGAACCACTCGAACTAGGGCTTCCTCCGCCCATACTACCTGAACCGCCCGTTACATTGTTGGTCACTTGGATATCGGCCAAAACACCATTGGGCCACACCACATTCCCTTTCTCGTCTAAATGGTCGATAACACGGGCTTCCCATCGTTTAAAAATTTTATACCCTTGACCTTTGGCCGGAACAACCCCGCCAAAATGCGCTTCAAAGGCTTTTTTCACCTCGTAATAATTGGGATTGGGCGATTGCAGCAGCTGCACCCATCGAATGGTGGTATCCACCAAAGGCATTTCCATCGGCACCGCGCGCAGCGCGGGCCGTGATTGACTATTCGCACTGGGGGTTTGGGCACAAACCCCGCCAATAACCATGAATAATATCAGTGAAAACAGGTAACGTCTATCCATTCAATTGTGGGTACAATGTTTCCAACCAAATTACGCAGAAACCGTCACTTCAACAACCCCACCATGTCAATGGTACGCAGGAAAGGACCCTGTACGTTATTTGTGAGCACAACAAAACATTTATCCTCATCCAAACAGCGCCAATAATAAGTTCGAAAGCCCTTCCACCAGCCATTGTGGAAAGCCCATTTTTGGCCATTAATCCATTTAACTCGCCACCCGTTCGCATAAAATGCATCCGCACTAACCACCGTTTGCGGTGCCCACATTTGATTCTTCGTATCGGGATGTAGCAAAAAATCCGTCCTCAACATTCGGTCCATCGCCAACATCTCAAAAACATTCGCATAAACCCCTTTATCTCCCATCGCACCATTGAAAATATTGTCGGCAAACACCCGTTTCTTGTCGTACCCCTGCACGGTATAATTCACCAAACCCAAAGAGTCAAAATTGGCCAAATGCGAATATTTCATCCCACTGGGATTCATGATTCTCAACTTAACAAACTCCCTAAAATCCATGCCCGTTTGTCGCTCCACGATCAATGCCAACAACGCATAATTGCTGTTGCAATAGTCGTACTTCCCGGGCTTGGCAAAGTGATTCAACGGCTGTGCATTTAACAACTGCACCACATCCTCATTGGTCAGGTGATCCTTGGGATTCTCCCAGGCCTTCATGTTAAAGTAAAAGTAATCCGGCAAACCACTGCTGTGACTGATGAGGTTTTGAATGGCCAAATTCCTCCTCGTCAATTCCGGGATATACCAATGAACACTATCGCTCAACTTCAAATACCCATCCTGTACCAGCATCATCATGGCCATGCCCGTAAACGTTTTCGAAACCGAAGCCAATTGAAATAAATCCGCCGGCTTCAGCGAATCCAACTGCGAAAAAGTAGCGTAGCCCATCGCCCCGTAACAAACACTGTCGTTCTTGTGAAAAAGATAGGTACCGTTAAAAATACCCCATCGATACATGCGTCGGAAGAAACTGTCGATCTGAAACTCACTCGTATCACTGAAGCGCACATAGTGCGACATATCATAGGGGTCGCGGACTGGTTTTTTTGGCGGATCAATAGCCGAGGCGGTCCCACCCAATATCATCAGGACCACACAAAGCAACAGAGATTTCCCAAAAAACCGCATGCGCACAAAAATAATCGTCACGCAAATCTCATTCCACCCGCTGCGAGGCAAGTTACTCACCCCAATTGGGAGTGTCCTTTCCAGTAAAATTAAGGCACTTGGATGATCTTATGCGTTTGAATACAAATCCGCCAATGGGGATTTGCCTTCACATAATCTATCATTTTGGGCATCACTTTGTCGCGTTTATCCCATTCCGCCTGCAACAAAAGCGCACAATCCGGACCCACTGTTTGTGCCCATTGCTCTGCCCACTGAAAATCAGAATCATTGAAAACAATCACTTTCAATTCATTGGCACGCTGCATTTCCTCGGTCACGGGTTGCTTAAATTTCTTGGGCGAAATACAGATCCAATCGTAATCGCCACGCAAGGGATAAGCAGCCGACGTTTCAACATGCACCCGATACCCGTTTGATTTCAGGGCGTTGACGATGGATGAACAATCGTACATCGCAGGTTCTCCACCCGTAATGACCACCAATTGCGCCGGGGTTTGCCCCACCCAACCACAGATTTCTTCTGCGGTAAATGTGGGATACCCTTCGGTGGGCCAACTTTCCTTCACATCACACCATACACAACCCACGTCGCAGCCGGCTAGGCGCACAAAATACGCAGGCTTACCTGCATGAACACCCTCTCCCTGGATGGTGTAAAAATGCTCCATCACAGGATATTTCATCACGAAAATTTGGCTTTGTACACTTCCAAGGTGTTCATCATCAACCCCGTTATGGTCATCGGACCAACCCCTTTGGGCACGGGCGTAATGGCACTTACTTTTTGAGATACCGCATCGTAATCCACATCACCACACAAACGCCAACCACTCTTGCGGGTGGCATCATCCACACGGGTTGTCCCCACGTCGATAATTACAGCCCCATCCTTCACCATGTC
>JBANFU010000082.1:0-4083 GCA_037975865.1 Bacteroidota bacterium | reverse complement strand
GGCTTGGTAAATATCGGAGTGGCCTACAACGACCAAGTCGGTGGTGCCGGGCTCGCGGTAGGTGAAGTTGGCGGGTTTTTTACAAATGTGACATTGCGCTTTCACTTCGATCCGTTGGGTGGCCAATTTTTTGAGCGCAGCCATGGGGCCGAAATCTCGTGCCATGTAGTCTTTGTCGAGTCCAGCAGCGATTACGTGCACGTTGTTCATCATGATTTCGCCTATCACTTCAATCACATAGGGACCCATGAATTGAACCTCGTCGATGTATACTTCGCGGGTGGTTTCGGTGAGCAAGGGGTATATTTCTTCTGCTTTTGAAATGCGGTGAGCCAGCATTTGAAGGCCACTGTGACTGTTGATTTTACTGGCTTGATATCGTTGGTCGAGCAGGGGTTTTACAGCGAGTTTTTCATCGTTGAGGAAGGGGCTTTCGTTATACAGTCCGATGAGTTTGGTGGTTTTGCCTGCAAACATGCAACCGTGGATAAGTGTAAATTCTCTCATGATGAAATTTCGGTGGGTGTTGTAAATTGCACGTGACAATGGAATCCAACAACAGTTCTCTGCGCGCGGTGCTGAACAACATAGCAAGTATACAGCACGAATTGGCAAATCGCCAAACACAATCGCTTGATTCAGACATTTTGATGCAGCTTAAGGGCCTTGCCGCTCAGTTGTATTTGGAGAGCGATATAGAATTGCTGTCGTTGAGCGACGAGGATTTGATGGCAGAACCCACTCCTGTAGCGGTTCCTGAAGCGGTCCCCGCGGCGGTTCCTGAAGCAGTTCCGGTTCCAGTGCCGGTGGTTGAAGTGGCGCCGGTGGTTAAAGAGGCACCGGTGGAAGAGGTGGTTCCGGCCTTTATTCCGGCGGTAGAAGAGGTTGTGCCCGTTGTTGAAGTGTCATCTGTGGTTGAAGTTGTGCCCGTGGTAGAGGTTGCGCCGGTGATAGAAACCGCCCCTGTGGTTGAGACGCCAGTAGTTGAAGTTGCACCTGTTGTTGAAGTGCCACCCGTGTTGGAGGTTGTTCCGGTGGTTGAAACGCCAAAGGCGGTTTCACATTCGGGAAAAACCGTGGATGGGGTGATTGCCGAAATGCCCTTGAGTCGACGGTTTGAATTTGCCAACATTCTCTTTGGGGGGGACATGCAGAAAATGGGTATGTTCATCCAGCAATTTATAGATGCACCCAATGCGTCGGGGCGGTTGGATGTTTACGATCAGTGGTACGAAGAGAGACAATGGCGTAGGCGGGATGAATCGGCGAGCGACATGCTGAGAATGTTAAAGCGCATGTTTGCTTCCTAGGTGGCATTGGGGCAGGGCCCCAACATGCAGTATCAAATTCAGAAATATCCATTTTTCTTGCCCTTGGTGGGGTTGTTGCTGGGTTATGCAGTGACAAAAACCTTTGGGGTTGTTTCGGGGCTGGATGCGGTAATTTTGGGGGGATCGGGCTTTTGGGTACTGGGTTATTTTTGGGGTGTATGGCGCGTGGGGAAAGTCTTTTGGCTGGGTTTGTTTCATGTGGGTATAGGGGTTTTTTGGGTTGAGAAAACGCAGCGAGGAACTATTTTTAGTCGGTCGCGAGATGGGTTGGCAGATGACCGGCCTGTTTATGCGTTGTTGGAGGTGCGTGATTCGTGGATGTTGGGGGCCAATGGAATCAAGGGAACGGTTCACTGTTTGGGTATGCGGGAATTGGGTGGGGTTGTTGTGCCTTGCGAAGCGGATTTGCGGGTGGTGATTCGTGGGGACGCCCCAGTGCCTCCGGCACTGGGGCGTTATTGGGTGGCCGCGGATCAACTCTCGGAATATTCACTGCCCGAGGTGCCCGGAGAATCCAATTGGCGACAGATAATGCGGTCTGTTGGAATCAGTGGATACATACGCAAATCCGCGCGATGGCATTGGGTTCCGGGTTCGTCCGCACAAATTTCTTGGATGTATCGTTGTAGGTCGGCCTGTTTGGTTTGGCTTCACGATGAATTTCGCCGGCGGTTGCGCAAGCAACACGCCGGCTTGGTGTATGCCATGTTGTTGGGCGACAAATCGGGGTTGGATCCATCCATGGAAGCCCAGTTTGGTGCGGCCGGGTTGTTACACGTGTTGGCGGTGTCTGGTATGCATGTGGCCCTGATTATGGGATCGTTGTTTTGGGTGTTCTCGGGTTTTGGGGCCCGCGGCAGTCCTGGCATTGCTTCGCTACTGGTTTTGCTTGCCGCGGGCTGGGCCTATACCTTCATGACCGGCAGTGGCGCTGCTGTGGTTAGAGCCATGATCAGTGCAACCTGGATGTGGTTGGGGAAATATGCGGTGGGCCGACGACAATCGCTCCTTCACGTGCTTGCGGGTTCGGCCTATTTACAATTTTTGCTGGATCCCCCTTGTGTAGAACAGCTCGGGTTTCAACTGAGTTATTTGGCGGTTTTCGGCATCGGATGGTTGCATCCCCAAATCGTGAACAAGCTTCCTGCGCTACCCAAAATGGGACGGTGGTTGGCTGAAAGCAGTAGTTTGACCTTGTCTGCCACGCTGTTTACTTTGCCGTTGTTGCTTTGGCAATTTCAGTCGTTCCCAACATGGTTTTTGGTGGGGAACTTACTGTTGTTGCCCCTCTTTTCGATGAGCGTTTATCTCACGTTGGCCTGTTTGTCGATGGGTTGGATTCCCCTATTGGGCGATGGGCTCTACCGCCTTTTCGATGTGGGTTTGGATGCGCTCTTGCGAATGTTGTCGTCGTTGCAGTCGCTCCCATTGCCGCAATTGTTGTCGCTCCCCATGGATGTAACGGATTTGATCTTGCTGTTTGGCTTGGTATGGGCTTTCTGTAATTGGATCGTGCACGTTTGGCTGGGCGATGGCTTTTTCGTGAATCCCAAAACCACAAGTCCACACAAGGCCAAACGGTGGCTGGTTTTTATGACGCTCTCATTCGTGGCCTTGTGCGTCCATTTGGAATGGCAACGCAGCGCCCGACATCGGTCGAACGAGTCTTTCTCCATTACCAACGGAAATCAAACCATTTTGGTGAAGAAAGTGGGACACCGTATGACCTTGGTTGGACATTGGCGAAATTCAAGAACTAAAAAATTCGTTTGGCAAAAATTGCAAAACTATGCCGAACAAAATGGCGTGCGTGAGGTGGAATGGGTAAACCAACTACCTTTGTAGTATGAGTGAATTGTTGCGCACGGAGGTTGATGGTAACATCGCCCATCTGATCCTGAATCGCCCTGAGAAACGCAATGCGTTGAGTGCCGAATTGGTGGACCAAATGTACCAAGCGATGGTGGCGTTTAATGCCAACGATACAATTCGGGTGGTGATCATTCGCTCGGCCGAAAAAGCCTTTTGTGCGGGTGCCGATTTGGGGTATTTAACACTGCTCCGTAACAATACTCTGGAGGAAAACGAAGCGGATTCACAGCGATTGCGCGCGTTGTTTGATGCGATTTATTTGAGTCCCAAATACATCATTTCCCAAGTAGAAGGTCCCGCTTTGGCTGGCGGTTGTGGCCTTGCCACGTTGGCCGATTGTTGTATAGCCACCCCTGCCGCCACTTTTGGCTACACCGAAGTAAAGATTGGGTTCATTCCAGCCTTGGTGATGGTCTACTTGCGGGAAAAAGTCAGTGGCGCGGTGATGACGGATATTTTGTTGTCGGGCCGCATTTTCACTGCCCAAGAGGCCCAATCCCTGCAATTGGTTCAACACGTTATAGCTGAGGGTGAAATCGCGGATTTTGTGTTGGGGTTGGCTCATCAGATTTGCGAAACAACATCGTCTCAGGCGGTGGCCAAAGTCAAAGAAATGCTTCGTGCGATCCCTGCCATGAGTCGAGAACAAGCGTTGGACTATGCGGTCAAGCAAAATGCATTGGCCAGAGCGAGTGAAGACTGTAAAAAGGGCATTGATGCATTTTTGTCAAAACAACCGTTAACCTGGCGTTGATGAAGCGCGAATTTTCCCAATAACATGAGATTGATAGATACCCATTGCCACCTTTACAGTGAGCAATTTGATGCCGATAGAGAACAAGTGATTGCCCATGCCAAACGCATGGGTGTGGATCGCATT
>JBANFU010000069.1:0-6779 GCA_037975865.1 Bacteroidota bacterium | reverse complement strand
TGCCATGGTGGGAAGTCTATTTTCTTCGGATGCATGGCAAGGCATCACATTTATGTCCGCAGAGATTGACAAGCCAAGCAAAACCATACCCAAAGCGTTATTGTATGGTACGTTTATCGTGACAATTGTCTATTGTTTGGCCAATGTTGCTTACATGACATTGTTGCCTTTACAAGGGTTGAATTGGGCCGATGCGCTGGCAGCCGTGGGGCCAGATGGTTTGGTAGAGAATTTCAATTTAGGTATAGCCCACGCCGATCAAGATCGGGTTGGGGTTGCCGCCGCCTCTGTGTTGATGGGTTCAACAACAGATGCATACGCTGGCTTGTTGGGCTTGTTGTTCATGGCGGGGCTTATCGTGGTTAGTACTTTTGGTTGTAATAACGGGCTCATTTTGGCCGGAAGTCGTCTCTATAAAGCCATGGCCGAGCAAGGGTTGTTTTTCAAAAATGCGGCAAGTGTCAATAATAAGAATGTTCCTGCCAACGCATTATGGATGCAAGCATTTTGGGCCAGTATACTGTGTTTGAGTGGCACATACGGCGATTTGTTGAGTTATTGCACATTCGCATCGCTCCTCTTTTACATTATCACAGTAGCAGGCGTCATCATCCTTCGCAATCGGGAACCCGAGGCAATCAGACCTTACAAGGTTTGGGGATATCCTTATTTACCCATTGCGTATTTAATTCTCGCAGGATTTGTGGCCGTAGGAATTTTGGTGAGTCAGTTTAACATTGCCATCACCGGAATAGGTATAGTGGCTTTGGGATGGCCGATTTATCTGTTTTTTCAGCGACAAAAAAATGCGTTGTAACGGGGTAGGTGAGTTGCGGGAATAAACAACCATCCTCGCTTAGAGCTGTTTAGTGTAAATTTTCAATGGCCATCGCGGATTCAAAGTCGAATCGCTTTTTGCGCAATTGCGCTTGGGCCGATAATTGGGGAAGCAAATCACCCAATTGATCCAAATACAGGCTTTGATCGCCGTCGCTGAGCGCTTCGTTGGGTTGATTGTGAACCTCAATAATCAAACCGTCTGCGCCCGCTGCAATGGCTGCATTAGAAACCGGTGAAACAATGTCCCTGATGCCCGTACCTTGGCTTGGATCCAAAATGATTGGCAAGTGACTCAGGTGCTTAATCAAGGGAATTGCGGCGATATCAATGGTATTTCTGGTGGCCGTTTCAAAGGTTCTGATGCCACGTTCGCACAGGATCACACGTTCGTTTCCGCTGCTAACGATATATTCAGCAGCCAACAACCACTCTTCAATGGTACTGCTCATGCCGCGCTTCAACAAAACTGGTTTACCACATTTTCCGAGTGCTTTGAGCAAAGGATAATTCTGCATGTTTCTGGTTCCTACTTGCAAAATATCGGCGTAGGTAACCAACTCATCGATTTTATCGATGCTCATGATTTCAGAGACAACGGCCAAACCATATTTGTCGGCTGCTTCACGAAGCAATTGCAGCCCCTCTGTTTTTAACCCCTGAAATGAATAAGGACTCGTCCTTGGCTTGTAGGCACCGCCACGTAAAAACTTGATGTTTTTCTTAGCCAAGAATTCAGAAATGGTAAAAATCTGTTCCCGATTTTCAACGGCACATGGACCTGCAATCATCACCAAGTCCTTACCAATGGTGACACCATTTACCTCAAAAGTTGTGTCTTCTTGTTTCCAGTCGCGACTTACGAGTTGATATGGCTTGCGGGTTCCCATGCTGATGAAACAACGAATTGTTAATTGGGTTTAGTATAAGTGATGATTAATTTCGTTTTGGTGTGATCAATACCCGTTCTAGCACCGATGACGGGATTGTCGGAAGGTACAGCCAAATACAATCCCAAATTGGTATTCAGCGACTTAAAGTATTTGTCGTTCAGAATATTCTGAATATGACGTGTAACGGTAAATCGGTAACATTTTCTCGTCTCATCATAAATACCACCAAACGTGGCCGGCGCTTGCGTTGCATCGTCAATCAGTCGATTGCGGTCGCTGCTCGCATTCAAAGGTTGGTATAAGTTCAAACGCGGGGGCGCAAATTGTCGAACATTGGGTGACCCATCGGTGTAAAACACAATTTCCGCTTTGTTGATACCCACATTGCCCGTTGAGATCAAGTTGGTCAAGTAAGGAATTTGGATTTCCGTTTTTAAACCACCCAATGCCTGAATGTAGGTTTTGGCAAAAGATTGATTGGTGCTGTTTAACTGCTCGGTAATCACCTGAGGATAAGGACCCACTTTGCCCTGGTTTACAACGGTTGAACGTTTATCCTCAAATCCAAAAACGAATGTATTGGTATCGTTGTAGTAGAGCAGGATTTTTGCCCTGTAAGCAAGAGAAATGGCATTGCTCAGGTCGAGAACAGCATATCCACCATCTCCGGGAAGTAATTCATCGTTTTCGGGAATGATGGCAATGCCTTGGAAATGTTTGGCCAATCCCTCATTGGATTGATAGGCTTCTGATGGCAGTTGCATTAGGTGACGCGCAAATTCTGCACTCAACTTAATCTTCAAGCCGGGCTTCAATCCCAATTTTTCTTTTTTGTATCCAATCGAATCAAATTTTTGCTGGAACATCAAACCAAAATAACTGCTGCTAATTTGCTGGTTCACTGCAATGGTTTCATGTTGATAGTACACTCGCGCGTTGTTGATGGTTTCATTGAGCGTAAAAACCTGAAGCCGTTGTTTGGTTAATGGATTTCCATAAAAATTTAAACCGTCTACCATCGGAATATAGAGAATGGCAGAATCGGGTTCAATGGAATTGGGAAAGTTGTTCTCAGGCTCCAGAATCGTCATTTTGGCAAACAAACTGGCTTTGCTTTTACCCAAAATGGGATCGTGCATTTCCCCCAACAGGGTGTAACTTATTCCGTTGGCGGGCAATGAATCTTCTCGAACGGTTTTTGCCTGAAGGGTGAAGGTATCGGTACGGAAAATTTCGAGCTGGTTGTTGTTGCTTTGTCCGTCAATAATGATGTTCCCGTCCTGCTTTTTGCAAGCGGCAAATCCCAACAGGATAGCAAATGCAGCAAGGATTACCCTGGATTTCAAAATATGATGTTATGACAGCAAGCGTTCGTACAAGGAACCGTATTGGGAAGCTGCGTCTTCATCGCTGTGTCTCATTACGATTTTATCACTCAAATGAGCCTCTACCACACGGTGGGCTTCCTCGCTGTTGGTTACAATCGCATCGGAGTGTTTCACTGCACCGATATTCATCGCATTAACACTCGCATCTCCGAAACACTTCATGCAATCGTCATCCAAAGAATTGAGACTCGCTTTGCGTGCAAAATCATCGCCCAAATTAATCTTGTCTTCGTCGCAATAAACACTGAATACAATTTTGGTATTCTTGAATACCGGTTCGTCTTTGTAAAGGGTTTTCAGGTACATTGGAATCAAACTAGTCATCCATCCTTGGCAATGGATAATGTCTGGAGCCCAACCCAATTTCTTCACCGTTTCCATTACGCCTTTGCAGAAAAAAATCGTCCGCTCATCGTTATCATCAAACAATTTGCCACTCTCATCGTGAAACAAAGCCTTGCGGTGAAAATAGTCTTCATTGTCTAAGAAGTACACCTGCATTTTGGTCTGAGGAATAGACGCTACCTTGATGATTAATGGATTGTCGTTATCATCGATGCTGATGTTGATTCCCGACAATCGAACCACTTCATGGAGTCGGTTGCGACGTTCGTTGATGACACCAAATCGGGGTACTAAGATTCGGATTTCATTTTCTTGCTCTTGCAATGCTTGGGGAAGCATGCGAGCTACTGTTGCCAGCGGAGAAGTCTCCAAAAATGGTGACATTTCAGAACTTACAAACAGAACACGTTTTTTGATTTGGGTCATACAGAGTGAAACTATGCTACGAAAAAGTTTACAAAAGTATAATAAAAAAATCGGAAATTGAAACAACAAACGGCGAGAAACCTAGGAAAAATCGTTATTTGCACCCTATTTCCTGCTCAACATGAAGGTATTTACACTTGCATCAGAACTAAAAGTTCTACAACAAGAAAACCCCAATCAGAAAATTGCCTTCATTCCAACGATGGGAGCGTTGCATCAAGGACACTTGTCGTTGGTTCAAGCCGCTCAACAAGATGGCTGTCTTACGGTTGTGAGCATTTTTGTGAATCCCCTACAATTCAATAATCCGGAGGATTTGGAAAAGTATCCACGCACGCTTGAGGAAGATCTAAAGAAACTCAGAAGTCAGGGTACAGACGCTGTCTTTACGCCCACCGTTGAAGAGATGTACCCCACTCAATTGCAAAATGTGGTGGTTGATTTGGGTGCCCTTGATCGTAGATTTGAGGGTGCCTGTAGGCCCGGCCACTTCCACGGTGTAGTTCAAGTGGTCTACAGATTATTTCAATTTGTGCAACCCCATGTGGTTTATTTTGGAGAGAAGGATTTACAGCAATGTTTGGTGATTGAACAACTCATAAAACAAGTGTTTCCAAGCCTTGAGATGCGCAGAATTTCAACCATGAGAGAGTCCTCGGGCTTGGCCATGTCCTCACGCAATGTTCGACTTTCCGAGGATGGCCGAAAAACAGCCAGTGAATTGTATCTCAGTTTGCAGAAGATTGTGGCGGGGCGATATCACCTTTGCGCGATGATCGAAGCGGAAAAGAACAGACTCACCCAGCTGGGATTTGAAGTTGAGTATCTCGATTGTGTTAGCCTGCCTTTTTTGGACGAAATATCTTGCGATTTCTTCAGGGATTTGAAAAGCGATCAGGCCCAACCCTCGTGCGTTGTGTTGGTGGCGGCGAGTTTGGAGGGCGTGCGGTTGATTGACAACCAAGTATTTTAACTACTCCCGATTTTTGGAATCTATGGTGATTGTTACCGGTCCGTGATTGACCAACTGAACATCCATGTCGGCCCCGAATTCTCCAGTTTTAACTGGAATATGCCAGTCTTCTCTTAAACACTGAATGAATTTCTCGTATATCGGTATGGCTATGTCTGGTCTTGCAGATCGAATGAATGAAGGTCGGTTTCCTTTGGCAGTTTGTGCGAACAGCGTGAACTGACTGATTGCCAATATTTCTCCAGCTACATCCAATACCGACAGGTTCATTTTTCCATCGGCATCGGGAAAGATGCGCATTTGCGCTGTTTTTTGTGCCAGATACGTTGCATCCTCCGCGGTATCTGCGGCCTCAACACCTACCAACACCATGAGTCCGTGTTGAATGGAACGAGTCTCTCCCGCTTCAATGGTAACGGCAGCGTTTTTTACTCGTTGAATCACCAGCCTCATGGTGTTGTTGTGTTGCTGTGGTTAGTTTTTAATGAATTTCTTTTGGAATACTTGTCCGTTATCTAACAATCGAACCATGTACATACCAGCACTCCAATTGGAAACAGGAATGGTTATTTTGTTATTTACAGAATTGGAGTGGAACACTACTTTGCCTTGCATGTCAATGACTTCCAGTTGACTGTTTGCGCTGATTGGACCAAAAACGGCAACTTCAAATTGGTTGCTGCTGGGATTGGGTTGCAGTGAAAAACGGGTATCTGGACCATTCAAAGTTTGTGTTGCCAATACAGCGGTACCCTCTTTGTAGGCTTTTTTGATCGCCTCAGAATACGCAATACTTCCACCGTTGTCGATCATGCCCGTTTTATCAATGAACATAGAAACCAAGTGTATTTGGGTCAAATCCCAACTCGGATCAATCTCGAAATTGAAATTGTGGATGAATTTCTGTCCGGCTGTTGCACTAGCCCCAAAGGCATTTGGAAGCCCTGAGAACGTGGGTGCAATCAAACGACCTACGTGATCGTACACCATTTGTGATGCAGGAACAGGGTTGGGTAACTTTTCAAAACCACCCATTACGCCGCTACCACCACCTGCATAAGCGTTGGATTGGTTGTAACCCGAAGCGGTCCCAGTCACATCATCCTCAACGATGGCACAAGCGATGCGGAAATCTCCCGAAATATCACTTTCAATGGTGGTTTCAACACTCACATTCATGATGCGTGTGGTTGCATCATATTTCGCGGCAATATCCATTACACCCTTGGGTGCGATTTGTATGCGTTTGATAAAATCTCCCCCCATGGCAGATGGGTCCATTTTGGTGCCTCGGTCCACCAAAGCACTGGGGTATCCACTGATTTTTGGGGCGATAGAAGCGTTGTAATAAGGGTTCATCATGGGGTCGTTGTTGTGCACGGCAATTCCCTGGAAGAAACCAGCGTATTTATCATGCATGTTTTTGAGTGCTACGGCTCCACGTGGACACCATTGACACCAAGTACCAGTAGCCTCTTCCCCAATCACCAATTTGCCTTTGGCTGGAACAATGGGGTTGATGGTGATGGTTTTACTATTGTCATTTGCATTGTCATCAGCGCTACCATTAACAGTTACAATTGAGGCAACCACGTCGCCCGTTCCACCCACAATGGTGATAGGACTGTCAAAATTGGTGCTATACAAACCGTTGGCTGCAACAGAAATGCCCGTTAGTTTTTTGCTCAAAGTGTTGCCGTTGTATTTGATAGAAACTTCAGCCTCTGTGATGGTAGAGGTTCCCAAATTTCTGATTTCTACGGAAGGAACCACATTCGCACCGGCTAAGAATCCATTAACATTGCCTATGTAAGTGACAGAAGCATTTTTTGTTGTACTGCTGTAAGCAGTGTAAGAATAGCTTACATCGTCGATGTAAAATGAACTTCCATTGATGGGAAACAAATCCATGGATGA
>JBANFU010000033.1:0-4455 GCA_037975865.1 Bacteroidota bacterium | reverse complement strand
AGTTTTGGGCTACGCCCAAAACTGCGGCACCTGTACCGCTTTCGCCCGCTCCCAATATGACCAATCTTTTTCTCAACGCAGTTTAATCAAGGCCAATGTTGCCAATACCAAAATGATTGTTACCAACCAAAACCGTAATGTGATTTTGTTTTCTGGGAGGTTCTTTTTCTGAAAATGGTGGTGGAGGGGCGACATCAAGAAAATTCTTTTTCCCTCGCCAAAGCGCTTTTTGGTGTATTTAAAGTAGCTGACTTGCAAGATGACAGATCCGCTCTCGGCCAAGAAAACACCACAGAGAATGGGCAATAACAATTCCATTTTGATGATAATGGCTACAGCGGCTACGGCTCCTCCGAGGGCCATAGAACCTGTGTCGCCCATGAATACTTGGGCAGGATAACCATTGTACCATAAAAACCCCAAGCAAGCGCCTATGACAGCTGCTAAGAAAATAACAACCTCGCCAGAGTTGGGTACGTAAATGATGTTGAGGTAGTCTGCAACTTTGATGTTACCCGCCGCATACGCCAAAATTCCCAAGCCTACACCCACAATGGCTGTGGTTCCTGCAGCCAGGCCGTCAATTCCATCGGTTAGGTTAACAGCATTCGTTACCGCCATCACGATGAAAATGATGATGGGGACATATATGATCCAGGCATTGTGTGCGCCGGGGATTAAATCAGAGTAGTTAAGGATGTTCTTTGTAATGGGAAGGTTGGTGGTGAGCTCCAAATTGTTGCTGCTGTGTGTGTGGTCAATCGTAATGGCAATCAAAGCGCCTAACATTAACTGTCCAATCAATTTGGTGGTCGCCTTCATTCCTTCTTTGTCCTTTTTGAACACTTTGATGTAATCGTCAATGCCGCCAATTACACCCATCCAGATGGTGCTGATCATCATCACGATGACATAAATGTTGTCTAGTCTTGCCAACAACAGTGTAGGCACTATAATGCTTAAAATGATGATGATGCCACCCATGGTTGGGGTGCCCTTCTTTTGCATTTGGCCTTCCAAGCCCAGTTCTCGGATGGTTTCTCCAATTTGTTGGCGTTGAAGCCATCCAATGATGCTTTTGCCAGCAATCAAGGCCAACAGCAAACTAAGGATGCCTGCTAACGAGGCCCGAAAAGAAATGTACTTGAACACGCCAGCACCGGCGAAGCCCATTTTGTCGAGGTGTTCAAACAAATAGTATAACATGGCTTTGGTTTTATTCGATGAGTTTAAAAGTTTCGCTGAGTATGATTTTATCATCGAAGGGATGTTTTACCCCTTGAATGTCTTGGTAGGTCTCGTGTCCTTTTCCTGCCACCAGGATGATATCACCCGGTTGTGCAAGCATGACTGCGGTTTTGATGGCTTCTTTGCGGTCCACAATTTTTACGATGCGCTTGTAATTTTGTGGATCCACGCCGGCCTCCATCTGGGTGAGAATCTCTTGTGGGTCCTCAAATCTGGGATTGTCCGATGTGAGCAGGGCTTTGTTGCTCATTTCGGCGGCCAACTTTGCCATTTCCGGACGTTTGGCTTGGTCTCGGTTGCCACCACAACCCACCACAGTGATGAGGTTTACGCTGTTTTTTCTGATGTCGTTGATGGTCTGCAGTACATTCTTCAATGCATCTGGGGTATGAGCATAATCAACGATGGCGGTAATTCTGCTGGGGCCGCGCAGGACTTCGAATCTGCCGTTAACCTTCCCCAACGCGCTCATTTGGATGGGTAGTTCGGCGTCGCCCTCGGTCAACAAAAATGCCGTGGCATACACAGCGCAGAGGTTGTAGGCATTGAAGCCACCAATCAAGGGGGACCAAAACTCCGTTTGGTTCAATTGCAATTGCATGCCAGTGAAATCGTGTTCGGAAACCCTTACTGTGAAATCGGCGGGCTGCTTCATCGCATAGGTATAGCGCATGGCCTTTGTGTTTTGTAACATCACCATGCCATTGCGATCGTCTTTGTTGGTTATCGCTACCGCCGTAGAGGGGAGCTCATCGAAAAATTGCTTTTTCGCTTTGATGTAATTGTCGAACGTTTTGTGGTAGTCGAGGTGGTCGTGGGTGATATTGGTGAAGACCCCGGCAGCAAAGGGAACGCCGGCAATTCTACGCTGGTCTACCGCATGAGAACTCACTTCCATAAAGCAGTAGTCGCAGCCCGCATCGGCCATTTGGGCCAACAAGCCGTGAAGGGCCACTATGTTGGGCGTGGTGTGAGTGCTCGGTATGATTTGCTTGCCGATGCGGTTTTCAACCGTGGAAATCAATCCGCACAAGTGGCCGCGAAGCGTGAATAAATCGAACAACAAAGTGCTAACACTGGTCTTGCCATTGGTGCCAGTGGTGCCTACTATGGTGATGTTTTCTGCCTTGCGGTCATAAAAATTCAAACAAATATCGCCCAGTGCCTTAGCGGTATTATCCACCAAAATATAGGCAATTTGATCGTTTAGCTCCGTAGGCAGCGATTCGCACAAAATCACGGTTGCACCAGCGTCAATGCAGCCGTTGATGAACGTGTGGCCATCCACCGTGGTGCCCTTCATGGCCGCATAGAGGTCGCCCGGTTGAATGAGTCTACTGTCGATCTGCAATCCTGAAACGCGAGCATCGACATTGCCAAAAACTGTGGCAGATTCGAGGGTGGCGATGAGTTGGTGAAGCGCTTTCATGATTTAATACGGTTTGAGGATGAGTACAACTTCATTGTTTGCGCCCATTTTGGTGTTGGGGGCGGGCGCTTGGTCGGTGACCCTGCCATAGCCGCTGTAGCTGGCTTTGAAGCCGAGGTCGCTGAGCAATTTGAGCGCGTCTCGCAATCCCATACCACGTAAATCGGGAAGGGTGTTCTCTTGAATGTGCAAAGGTTTAAGCTTGACTGAATGGGCTTCTTTGCTTGGTTCGATGTATTGGCCCTGTAAAATGGGAGGTTCTTTTTGATGTTGGCTGTCTTCCGTCAATTGCGAGCTGATGCCAATTTCATTCAATACCCATTTGGTTTTCACGGCGTCGCCTTTTAAGATTCCGGGCACTTGTGGCAGGCTTGTAGTCTGAAGTGCCGGTTGCACTTTGATATATGTGCTGTAAATCCGATCGCTGATATTTTTGAAAATGGGCGCGGCAATTTGCGATCCTGAGTATCGTCCGCTCTTGGGGTTATTAACCACCACTACAATGGTGTATTGGGGGTTGTTGGCGGGGAAAAATCCGGCAAATGAAGCTTGATACTGCTTTTGGTTTTCACCATTATAGCCGCCTTTGCCGCTTGAAATCCATGCCGTTCCAGTTTTGCCAGCAATTTTGTAGTTGTCGGATTTGATTCCACTCGCCGTGCCATTATCAATGACCTGGATAAGCATTTGAGTTAGAGTGGCGGCAGTCTTGGCGCTTACGGCTTTTTCATTGATTACCTGTGGTTCAATTTTCGATAATGTTTGTCCCTCGTGACGGATTTCTTTAACCATGAAGGGTTGCATCATCTTGCCGTGGTTGGCAATGGTATTATACAACATCAAGGTTTGCAATGGAGAGATTTTACTGCTGTATCCGATACTCAACGACGGTAAACTGGTGCCTGACCAACCGGATTGATCCGGCGTAGCAATGCTTGGACTGCTGCTTGATGGAATGTCGAATTTTGGTTTATTGTGCAATCCCAAGTCCAAGGCGTGCTGCGTAAATTTCTTTGGATCCTTTTTGTAGTGTTGCATCACAAACTTGCTGGTACCCACGTTGGAAGAATATTGTAAGCACTCGCTGAGGGTGTAAAAGCGTTTTTTGGGCTTTACTGCGTCTTCCAGTTCCATGTCATACCATTTCCACTTGCCCCAAGAATTGTCTATCGAGTCTGTGGTTTTTACTTTACCATCTTCCAAAAGCGCAATGGCTGAGAGCAACTTAAACGTTGAACCGGGTTCGGTGAATTCGCTCACCGCATAGTTTTGGGCTTCGTAATACTGTCCATCTTCGCCGCGTTTGAGGTTCGACATCGCTTTGATGGCCCCCGTTTTGCTTTCCATCACAATGACGCATCCGTGGTCGGCCGATTCGGCTTCCAATCCTTTTTGTAAGGCGTATTGGGCGATATCTTGGATGCGCACATCCAGGGTGGTTACGATGTCTTTGCCGTTGATGGCCCCGCGGTTGTTGCCCACTTGAATGGGGCGCCATGTTTGTCCGCTCATGCGCTGCTGCATTTGGCTACCGTTTTTGCCGCGCAACAGTGTGTCGAAGGCACCCTCCAATCCCACCGCTGTTTTGTCTTTGATGTATCCGATGGTTCGCTTGGCCAGTTCTCCCATGAAGTACATGCGCTTCCCTTTTTCTTCGTACCAGATGCCGCCTTTGAATTTTCCGAGGCGGGCGATGGGCCATGTTTTGATGGCTTTGACTTGCTCAAAACCGATGTCTTTGGCAATTTTTAAGTAGCGGGTGCGTTTTTCTCGGTGTT
>JBANFU010000031.1:0-9843 GCA_037975865.1 Bacteroidota bacterium | reverse complement strand
CGAGGCTTATAGCCTGAGCGATGGAGGTAGCAATGATTTTGGTAGAGAGGCGATTGAGACTTTGCTGAAACGCATGGAAGACCGGAGGGGTGAGTTTATTGTGATTGCCGCCGGATACACCCAAAACATGGAGAAGTTCATGGAGTCGAATCCGGGATTGAAGTCGCGCTTTGATCGGGTTTTCCAATTCCGCGATTACAACGCCGATGATTTGTATACCATTGCGTTGAATCAACTGCGTGATCACAACATCACACCGGAACCCAAGGCGGCGGATCATTTGATGAAATACATCGACTTTATGTACAAAACACGCGACAAGTATTTTGGCAATGGTAGGGCCGTGCGCAAAGTGATTGAGGAGGCCATCCGGAATCAGCACCTGCGTTTGAGCGAATTGGCCAAGGCCAAGTACACCAAAAAAGCGATTGAGACGCTCACTTACGACGACGTGGAGGAGTTTACCACCGAGGTGAAACCCAACATGGCATCGGGTGGGATTGGTTTCAAGGTGTAAATGGGCTTATTCCCAACGATTGTTTTTGATGCGTTGGCTATATTCTATCATTTGTGCTTGGAGGGTGGCGCGCAGCCATTCAAATTGAGGACCGTTTGGCGGTACCGGAATTCCTTTCGGTTGATTGCGGATTTGTTTGTGGTAATCCACCACCTCGCCGCGTTGGTTCAAAGCCAATACATTTGGATATTGAATGATGTAATATAAATCTTTGTCGAAGTGCGTGGAATACCCCCGGTAATCGGGGTCAAAAGCGCTTCTGCCAAAACCCAAGCGCGGTTGGATGTTCGATTGCCCATTTGGTGATCCCAGCAGACTCCAGACCGTGGGCAAAATATCACATTGGGACAGGGTTTTTTGTGTGGCCAAGTGGATGAGGGAGTCGGTGAGCTTCTTGGCCCAAGGCGAAAGCAGCGCGTTTTGCCATCCCGGTGTAAGGGAAGTGGCCGGATCAATTGTTTTCTTGAGCGATGATTGGCTGTTGGGGCGACCCGCGATGAGGTTGGAACGGATGTCAACCCCAGGCGCGTAAATCAATACCGGTACTTCGTAATGACCGCTTTGACTGTAGAAATATTCTTTGTCGGAGTGACTCGTATGATCCCCAGTGATCACAAACACGGTATTCTCAAACCAAGGTTTTTTGGCTGCGTTCTCAAAGAATTTACGCAGGGCGATGTCGGTGTAGGCGATGGTGTGCTGCACGGTGCCAGCGTTTCCGGGCAGTTTTCCTTGGTAGGGTTTTGGGATGGTGTAGGGGTGGTGGGACGACAGGGTAAACAGGGAGGCAAAAACAGGTTTTTTGTCATCGCACAGGGTGTCCATGCACCGAATGAAATGCTGTAGATAGGGTTCGTCGAATATGCCCCAGTTGCCATCAAAGTCGCGCCGATACAATTCCTCAGGATATTGGTCGATCCCATGATATTGTTGCAGGCCAGTTTGTTTGAGAAACGACTGAAATCCCATGGTGCCGTTATTGGAGCCATGAAAAAAGGCGGTTTTATATCCTTTGGCGAGTTGAAAGGCGTTATTGACTTTGTTGTTGGCGTAGGCCGAGGTGACATAAAACTCACTCATGAGGCTGGGCATTCCACAGAAAATACTGGGCACCATTTCGATGCTTTTGGTGCCGTTGGCATAGCAATAGGGGAAATAGAGGGTGCGGGGGTCGGCCGCGAGTTTGTCGAGGTAGGGCGTAAACGGAGTGCCATTCCCAAAACCAGTATAATCGCGGGCCAGGCTTTCAACCACAATGAAAACGATGTTGGGTTGAACCCAGCCGCCGCCTTGGCTGCGCGACATAGGAAATGGGGGCAGGGGTTGTGAACCTTGGAATAACCAATGGGTGGTATTCTTGTCGGTTTGTGGGTTGTTGCTATTGTTTGTTGTGTTCTTGTCGCGGGTACCGCTGTAACCGTTTGTTGGCCAATTTACTGAAAAGGCGAAGTTGGGGAGGCCATTGCGCTTCCAGGTGCTAATGATTTGCAAGGGGGTGGAGGTAACCAAGGGGGCAATTTCAGGGGCCACGAAGTTGGAGGCATCGATGGCTCTCAGGGGACGGAGTTGGAAACCGCCGCGAAAGCCCAGCAGGCAGGTTGCGGCAAATGTGAAGGCGGTGATGAGGCCGCGCAGCGGCCTCCCTTTGAAATCAACGACGGGGTAATGGCCGCGCACCGGAATGATTTTGTAAAGCAAATACCCCAGCGCGGCCAAACCCAACAGAATGCCCAAGTTATCCAAAATGTAGGGCGTGAGTTTGTTGGCCTCATCGCCTAGGATGTCGAACAGTTCATATCCACTCCGCTTCGCTGTTACCTGGGAGTATCCAGTGTCGATCCCATTAAAAATCAACGCTGTGAACGAGGATAACAAAAACAAGGTTTTGTTCACCCAAGGGTTTTTTTCACGGAGTTGCCCACCGAACATCACCCATAACCACACCGGTAAAAAGAGGCCCACGACCACGGGAACATCGAAATAGATGCCAATCAAATGGGCCCAAATGTATTCATCTACGCCAATGGGGGGTAACCAAAAAGCGTTCGCACAGAACCAGGCCAATCGGGAAAAGGTCAGCACGCCGAAAGCCAGCAGTATTTGATTAAACAGGGTTGAGCGCATCCGCCAATGCATTGTTTTCATGGATTTGTTAATAATGGTAGCGACACTGTTGTACAATGATACTTTTATTCTATTAATTGACACGTATTTCATCCAGAAACAGCCAAGCGGGTTTGCCGGCGCCGAGGTGATCGGCGGGGAGTTTTTTGACCGATTTGGCGCTAACCCGGATGAAGCGGATTTCCATGGGTTTCACCGCAGCTTCTACCGTGTAATGGATGTGATTAGTGGCCAGTTGTTTGCCCCATACTAGGTCGTAGGATAGGGTGTCGCTCCCCAATCGCGTGAGCGATTGGGTTACAGGAACATTGCCCATGATCGTCATCAGGGTGTCGGTCCACTGCATCGTCCGTTCCTTGCGGGCCATCGGGTGCATTTCCCAATCTTTCCCGTTGCTGCTCGTTTCCACCGTGACCTCCGATGGTGCGAAAATCCAGCTGGGTTCTGCTTCCAATGCGCCCAAGGTGATTTGTGAAACCGGAGTGAGGGTGTCCAAATCCATGATGGCCACCACGTCTTTTCCGTAGAACCCTAGCCAATGACTACCAAAGTGGTTTCCACCCCAAAGGCCATCGGCGAGGGTCCCCTCGCCATGGCCCGAATACCGTGCATCCGCGGGCAAAGAAAGGGTTACCTTTTTCCCAAATCCTGCATGCCCGCGGAACGAAAGTTCACTCTTTTGTGATTCGCCAGTAAATCCGGCCTTTACATTGGCTGTACCGGTGATTCCCACCACCACCGATTCCCCCTGGTTCTGCAAACAACAAAATCTCTGCAAACCGGGATCGCTGGGTTCTACCGCAACCTCAATGTGGTCGGACTGCCCAGAAGGGAGCCGCGGGCTTACGCCCGCGGCCGACGACCACGTAAGCCAAACCGTATCCTTCCCCGTGTCAACCTTCCCCCGTATCCCATACTGACTTCGCGCAAAACCACAACCCTCGAAAAATTTGAATTTCTCATGCGCATCTACCCGGTCTAAAAATTGTCGGTAAGCCATACCCACATCGCCCCGTACCGGACCCCTCCATAAAACCTCTCCCAACGCCAACATCCGCGGCAATACCATGTATTCCACCCGGTCAAAATCAACCATGAACTCCGTCCATACGTTGCCCTGCGCCCCCGATACATAAACCCAATACGACGAATCCAACGCCTTCGGAATGGGGTTGTATTTAAATACATCATACAGCGTATTCATCCCGCCGAAAGCCGTGGGTTCGCTGCTGGGATTCCCCTGGTAATGGTCGAAATAACAAGGACTCCCCGGCGTCATAACCACCGGATGACTCATTGTTGCGGCTTCGATTCCGCCTTTCTCGCCCCGCCAACTCATTACCGCCGCGTTGGGCGCCAAACCGCCCTCCAATATTTCATCCCACCCAATGATGTTCCGACCATGGTCGTTCAGATACCGCTCCATCCGCGCAATGAAATAACTCTGTAACCGGTCTTCCGGCTTGCTCCAGTAATCGTTGCCGTCGGCGGGCCGACCTACAACGCTATTCACATCGCGCAAAACCTTGATCCGCTGCTGGCACAACAAACATTGTTTCCAAGCGGTTTTATCCACCTCATCGCCCCCAATGTGGATGAATTTGGCATCCGGAAACAACATCATCACCTCGTCTAACACCCCTTCCAAAAACCGAAAGGTAGCCTCGTTCCCCGCACAATACACCGCGGAATTGTCCTTCGGATAAAATCCCCCCGGAACCACCGTCTGCGGTAAATGCGAACAGCTCAAATCGGGGTAGGCCGCCAGCGCCGCCGATGAATGTCCAGGCATTTCAATTTCAGGAATGATCTCCACGCCACGCACTTTTGCATAAGCCACAATGTCGCGCACTTCGTCCTGCGTATAATAACCGCCATAACTGGCCATTTCGCCCTCTTCTTGAGGAACTGCCGTGCGCCAAGGTTTGTCGTTCCGGTCTACCCGCCAGGCCCCCACAGCCGTGAGTTTCGGATACCGTTTGATCTCCAATCGCCAGCCTTGATCATCGCACAAATGCCAATGAAAGACGTTGAACTTGTAAAAGCTCAGCCAATCGATATAGCGTTTGATGTCGGCCGCGCCATAAAAATGCCGACTCACATCCAGGTGCATACCTCGATAGGGAAAAGTAGGGTAGTCCTCAATGTGCGTTTGAACCAGCGATCCCCGTTGATTGTATTCCGCCAATTGCTGCAAGGTCCTTAAGCCCCAAATCACCCCCTGTAGATGCTGTGCTTGCAATACGATGCCGGCCGGTTTTCCGTGGGCGATGTCGAGGCGATAACCTTCCTCGGGATTCGGCGATGTCGATTTGCGCTCGATCCGGATCTCGGGAAAGTGACTGGCTTTTCGCTTTTTTGAACCCTTTTTTCGATGATTTTCTAAATGATCCAATTCGCCAATGGGTTGCAGCCCCGACTTGAAACTGAAAAACCGATGTTCGTAGCCCCCTTTTAACACCCGGACTACATCACTGTCGAAGAATTTTGAAAATTGGTAAATTCTCACGGCCTCTTCCAGTCGCTGGGCGATGATTTTCCGCTCTTCCGAAGAAAATTGGGTATCGATACTCACACGCAGAAAGGACGTCCAATTGAATACCTCCGCCTGTCGGTTCTCTACAAAAACCTGGGGTTGGGGAATAATAACGGACTGGTAAGAAGCTTTCGGCTGATTGGGTTCAGGTTGCGCCATGGCTGGGGAAATCCAACCCGAAGCGATGAATAAGAGTAGGCATAATATACGAAAAAATCCGCCGTTTTCCAAGCCCGCAAGGGCCTTGAGAAAACGGCGGATTGGGTTTATTTCCAAGCGGATCATTCCCGCAATTTACAATCCTTACTCCGAGATGCCAATCTGGTGGCTGATAACTCCATTCTCGGTCTCGATGCGCAGAATGTAGACACCCGAAGGCTGCTTCAAATCCAAAACAAATCCGTTCAACGACTGTACCTTTTCATCGCGTAACAATTGTCCAGCAGAATTGAACACCCTTACCTGCGCGCTGCCCGACAATGCAGTATGAATCACAAACTGACCCTTGCTGGGGTTGGGACTAACCCAAACATCGGCCGAGGCCAGTGACTTCGTGGATGCCGTGGTCACCTGAATACAATCCGATGTGTCTGTGCAGCCATTCTCCGTTACCTCCACCGCAAACAAATGGTTTTCTTTGGCAATGAATTGCTTCGCCGTTTCGCCAGAAATTACCTGATAGCTCTTGGTACAGTTGAGCCATTGGTAGGTGGCATTGGCATTTCGGGCTGTGAGCAATGAGCCGTTCAGCGTCACTACATCGTCCACATTCACAATGGTAACGCGATATAAAATCAGACTGTCGCAACCCCGGAAGTTCTTGGTAACGTCGGTATACTGACCACTGCTGCGAGCTACCTCTTTGGTGTATGGCAACACGAAGTATCTGCAGGCTTTCACATCCACCGTGTCGCGACCAGGACCCCAAATGGTCAATTTTACCGTTACTATGGAGTCGCAACCCCGGTAGTTGATCAATGTGTCGTAATATTCGCCGGATTTCGTCCATGTGTAGTTGCCGCTCGGACTTTTGTACTCACTGCACGCAGAACGAATCAAAGTTCTGCGACCTTGAATGATGCTGAAATTGATTTTGATGATGGAATCACACCCTGCTGCGTTCACCAACGTATCGTAGTAAGAACCGGGTTTGGTGTAGGTGTATTTGCCGCTGGGCGATTTAAACTTATAACACTCAGCTACGCTGATTTCGTTGCTGCTCGACTCCAGAATTTTCACCTTCACTTTCAAAACAGAATCGCAACCCCGATAACTCAGCAACGTATCGTAATAGATGCCGGACTGGGTGTAGGTGTATTTGCCGGTCGGACTTTTCACGGAATAGCAATTCACCAAACTCACGGAATCCATGGGTGCGCCGATGGTCAGGTAAATGGTGATAACGGAATCGCAACCGATGCTGTTCTTCAAATAATCAACATAGGTGCCGGATTTGGTCCAAGTATAGGTTTTGCTGGGGCTGGTGTAACTCTTACAATCAAAGGCTTTCATGCTGGAAGTGGTTTTCTTCTTGATGGTAACCACATATTTAATCGCACTATCGCAACCGTAAGCCGTTTGAAGCGTATCGTAATAGGTGCCAGAAACGGTGACTTTGATTTTTCCCGATGGCGAATTGAAACGATCGCAAGCCGTAATGGTTTCTGTGGTGCTCACCACATTGCGCTTCATGCCATATCCACTCACCCAGTTCGATGCAGTGCCTGTTAGCGCGAAACTCCCCAACGTACCTGTGTTGTTGTAGCCCGAAAAGTCTTTCAGGGTGGTAACCGTGTTGTTGGTCAAGCCGGCCTTCCCTTGATTGAACTTGTAATACGCCCGCAATCCTTTTTGAGGTCCGCAGAATTCATTGTACATGTTGGCTTGGATTTCCGCCGTGGTTCTGCAGGCCTTCCAAACGCGTACCTCATCAATTTTGCCCTGAAATCTACGCTGGTAGGAGCCGGTATGATCGCCGATGGTGAGTTGAATGCTAGAACCTGTATTGGAAATATTGCTGGTGGCGCTGGCCGAGTCAACCACTTTTCCATTGACATACAATCGCATCCACGTTCCGTCATAGGTGCCTGCAATGTGCTGCCAAGTGTTCAATACCAAAACGTTGGAAGGCGAGTTACGCTCCATCCAAGTGCTGGTGCCATTGCCCATACCAAAATTCAATTGTCCCGATCCACCCACACGCAACATGTAGCCATAGTTTGCGGAGTTGTCTTCTTTGCAAATGACATTGCAATCCCAAGGGTTGGTTTTGAAACTGGTAGGGTAGACCCATGCCTCCAATGTGAGCAGTTTACCCGTGATTTGTACCGAGGTGTCGTTTCCACAAGATACTCGGTCGTCGGTGCCATCAAACGCCAAAGCATTTTGCGCCTGAATTGGAGAAAAAGCAGCGGCAACGAAAGTGGTTGCTAATGCAATTTTGAAATTCTTTAGTAATTTTATATTCATCGAGTTAGCGTTCTGGTTGGAACGAATGTAAACGCAAAAACACGATAAAATCAACCCGAAGGGGCAATATTTATGTCGTTTTTTTCAGTTCGATGCGATGTCCGGCCAAGTCGGTGGCGTGGTCTTCGTGACAGGTTAACACGAACAATTGTTTTTGCCCCGCAAAGTCGCGCAAAAATTGGGATGCCGATTTTCTTCGGCCTATGTCAAAATCCGTAAATGGGTCATCGAGTACCATGAAGCCTTCTAGGTCCTGCAAGTATTGTTTGGCATAGGCCAATCTCACCGAAAGTCCCAAGCTGCCCGCCGTTCCGCCGCTTAGTAATTCTATCGGAATAAACTGATTTTGGAACATGACACCCTCCGGGGCATCGCCTTCGCGCACAATCTCCGTGTACCGCTGCTCCGTGATGGCCGCAAAAATACCTGCCGTTTCCTTTTCAAAGTCCTCGAAAGGATTCGTTTTCTCCGCGTCAATGATCAGTTGTAGCTGCCCTTTGATCTGCGCCAATGCCTGATATTCCTCTAGGATGCGATGAAATCGCGCGGTTTCCAATTCCAATTGGGCTTGCAGCGACAGCGCATCGGATTCAAAACTCTCGAGCTGCGTGGTTGCGCGGGTGACATTCTTTTCTGCCTCTCCCAACAGATCAATGATCTCGTTCAACCGGGTTTCCAAGGAGGCTAAATGACTGTGGAATGACGGTTCATCGGCAAATTCTGGGGGGAGTCCACCCAACCCACTCAGTTGCGTTTCTAACTGCTGCACCTCCAACGATTTGGTACCCACCAATAGGGCGAGATTGCTGGGGTCACGGTATTGCTGTGTCCAGGACTGTAACAAAAGGGCATCCTCATCGAGCTGCTTTTTGTACTCCCGTTGTTTTTGTTGTTCGTCGCGGTACTGTTCTCTCACGACATCTA
The DNA here is from genome assembly GCA_037975865.1 of Bacteroidota bacterium. Taxonomy (GTDB): domain Bacteria; phylum Bacteroidota; class Bacteroidia; order NS11-12g; family UBA955; genus UBA955. Next base: position 1,273 of record JBANFU010000031.1, on the reverse strand, counting down.
CAGCACGCGTATTGGCTGGGATGGCTTCCAACTCCTTGGCCAAGGTTTCCAATGCTTCGAAGGGTTTTCCGGTTAGATCCAAGGCGTCCTTGCGTTGTTGTTGCATCGTCTCCAATTGTTTGGTTTCCGATTGGTTGAGCAACAGCCGTCGTTCAAACTCTTCCATCGATTGAAGTTGGTTTCGCGACAACACCTCCTGTAATGCTTGTTGATGTTCTGCCAATTTGGCGATGAGCTCATCAACCGGTTCCAAAGCCGATTTTACCTCGATGCGGATGCCGTCCAAGTCAAAGGTTATCTGTCCTGCCGCTTCCAAACTGCCACTGCCGCCGGCGGATACATCCACGGTTTTCTCGGGTTCGATGCCCGCACGTACAATCAATTTGGTCGTTTGTGTGGCCGTCCATCGGGCCTCCAATTTTTGGGCCGCCAGCGAAATCTGAATGTTTTGTATGGCCGCTTTGTGCTTGGCAATGAGCTCTACATCGGCCTGACTGACTTGGCCATTCTTTGCCAAACTGGCTTGAATTTCTTGGATGCGTTTATCCAAATCCAGAATTCTTTTGTATTGGGCCATGGGCGACTTCGACGATTCCACAAAGGCCGCATTTTGACCTTCGATTTTGAGCAAAGCCATGGATTCGTCGAGCTGTGCGATGAGCCCCTGAAACTGGGTTTGTTTGTCCAATTTTAACGTCCAATTTTGCATCGCAACCAACATGGGTTCACGGAGTGCATTGGCTTCGGCAAGGGCCAGTTTTACCCGATTTTGTTGGTTGACGGCCTCCTTAAAGCCATTGTATTTTTGTAATTCCGCTTGCTTCGACAATTTTTCTGCGGTCAATGTCTTCACATCGGCAGAGGATTTCTCCAAATCCAGTTCATATCCCTGAAGCTCATTGAATTCTTGTCGGGTTTCCTCCATCGCATAGTACGCTTTCACGATGCTGCCCGCGCTTTTTACCCATTTGTTCTGAATGCCTCGGTTGTCTTTGGGTCCGTTCGAGGTAAAATCCCATTGTCCGCTGTAACTTTCCATCCATTCTTCCAGGTCCGACATCAAATCAGCGGCAGGGATATCCCCTGGAATGCCTCCGCCAATGTTGTTGAGTGTAGGAATGCGGTTGATTGTACTGGCGGCCTGTTGTATGCTGTGGGCCGTTTCCAGCAGGGTGTTTTGGTCGGCAAACAACACGGTCTCCCAGCTGCCTCTGTGCAGGACCAATAAAGTATCTAACTGCGCTTGAACCGATGCATCATCGTTCCAACTGCG
>JBANFU010000020.1:0-7658 GCA_037975865.1 Bacteroidota bacterium | reverse complement strand
TTGCCTGGGTCGCAGAATACAACAATGAAATCGTGGGCTTGGCACTGTGTTATATTCGTTATTCTACATGGAAAGGGCCTGTTTTATATTTGGAGGATTTGATCGTCACCGAATCTCACCGCGGACAAGGCATCGGAAAATCCTTGTTCGAAACGTGCATTGAGTATGCCAAAAGCAACAAATACCGCAAAATGGTTTGGCAAGTGTTGGATTGGAATACCCCAGCCATAGATTTTTACAAGGGATACGGTGCCGATTTGGATCCGGAGTGGCTCAATGCTTCCCTAGATTTTTAATATCTTTATCCCATGTTAACCCAAAGAAAGGGCTCTGTGGTGGCGGCGCTGTTGGTTCTGCTTTCATTGCTGCTGTTGTTTAAATACGGGACTCCCACCTGGTTTGGTGAAATTCCCTGGGCCATCTTTCCCCAAAATATCCATCAATGGAAAGGGATTTGGTTGGGTGCTTTTATCCATGGTTCTTGGAATCATTTATGGGGCAATGTTGTTGCCCTATCCATATTTACAGCCCTGTTTTTAATTCAATTTCCTCGACATTGGTTGCGATTTTGGGTGCTTCAACACGTCATCGCTTCATTCCTGTTGTGGCTCATAGGTAACGTGGGCATGTCCCCCAGCCAAACCGGTACGGCTCACATAGGCGCCTCCATTTGGGTATACGCTTTCGGTGGTTTCATTCTCACCGTTGGTATCCTTCAACGCACCAAGCAATCCATGGCTATTTTCTTTCTGGTGCTGTTGGTATACGGTGGCTTTTTCTGGGGGTTGTTGCCGATCGATCCAAAAGTTTCATGGCAAGGACATGTGAGTGGTTTGTTAACGGGCATTTTCATTGCCCTTTGGATGTCGAAGCGATGGCTTCCACCCACGGAAATATCCGCCGAGGATCAAGAAGAACCGGTCGTGGATCCGTATGAGGATTTGTAGTAACCTTGGGAATAGGGGATTACAACCAAAGCAGAATGCCGGCAATGGTGGCGCTTAAGTAATTGGCCAATGTGCCACAAATCAGGGCTTTTACTCCCAATTTGGCTAAATCTTGTCGGCGCGACGGTGCGATTTTTCCAATGCCCCCCACTTGAATCGCGATGGAACTGAAATTGGCGAATCCACACAAGGCAAAGGTGGCAATGACAACGCTCACCGGTTGTAAAGTGCCAGCGATGTCTTTCAGGTGTAAGTAACCTACAAATTCATTGACAACCAACTTGGTGCCCATCAATCCACCCACGGCTTGTACATCTTGACTTGGTACTCCCATGATATAAGCAAAGCCTGAAAAAAGATATCCCAATAAGGTTTCCAGCGATAATTTGAGTCCCATCAATCCACCCACACTGCCCAAAATAAAATCAAACAAATAAATCAACGCCAAAAATCCCAGCAGCATGGCTACCACATTCAACGCCACACCCAGACCCTCTGAGGCGCCTTGTGAAATGGCATCCAACAAATTGGCATTCTCTTTTTTTACTTCCAATTTTACGGTACCCGCCGTTTCACTCACTTCGGTTTCTGGCCATACAATTTTTGAAATCACCAGTGCCCCCGGTGCTGCCATGATGCTGGCTGCCAACAAGCTACTGGCATCAATACCCATTTGGATATAGGTAGCCATTACACCCCCAGCAATACAGGCCATTGAGCCCGTCATGGAAGCAAGCAATTCGCTGTTTGTCATCCCCTTTACGTAAGGGCCAATCATCAATTGTGCTTCCACTTGTCCAACAAACGCCGATGAAATATTGCTCAACGCCTCGCTGCCACTTACGTGCATGAGATAGTGCATGCCTTTGGCGATTTGTTTGATGATCCATTGCAATACCCCGATGTGGTAGAAGATTTTCACCAATACGGCGATGAAAATAATGGTGGGCATCACCCGGAAGAAAAAGATAAAATTCTGTCCAAAGACTTCCTGCATCTGCGCATCGCGGGCCAACGGTCCGAAAATGAATTCCGCCCCTTTGTCCGAGAACTGCAGCAATTTCTGCACTACTTTTCCCAAGGTAGCAAAAACCGTTTTGCCAATGGGGGTCTTGAGTATAAATACAGCCAATAGTACTTGGATCATTAGACCCACACCAATGGTTCTGTAGTTTATGGCTTTGCGATTGTTTGACAGGGCGAACGCCAGAACAAAGATGACGGCGATACCAATGAATCCGATAAAATGCATTTCGACAATAATACGATTAATTCGCGTAATCTAAACCCACCTCAATGGAATCGATGAGGGAGTGGATTACTTTGATGTGAATTTCTTGGGCCCTATCAGCATAGGCAGAGAAAGGCGCTCGAATTTCGATATCGACCAATTCGGCCATTTTACCACCGTCTTTCCCCGTTAAACCCACCACCACCATGCCTTTGGCTTTGGCGGCTTCAATGGCCTTCACAACATTGGCACTGTTGCCGCTGCTGCTGATGGCCAACAAAACATCGCCTTTCCGACCAACGGCCTCAACATACCGTGAAAACACTTGGTCGTAACCATAGTCATTTCCCACGCAGCTGATATGACTAACGTCGCTAATGGCGATTGCGGCAATCCCGGGCCGGTTGTTTCTGTATCTGCCGGTGAGCTCCTCCGCAAAATGCATGGCATCACAATGACTTCCCCCATTTCCACAAGAGAGAATTTTGCCGTCGTTTTGGATGGCTTGAATCATCGTTTTTGCAGCGAGATCGATGTTATTCATCTGTTTCTCGTCGTCTAGAAAGCGCTGCAACGTTTGCAGTGCCTCCAAGAAATGCGATTGGATGCGGGGATTCATGAGTGTTTTATTTGCGTTTGTTGTATTGGTCTACACCGGCTTTGAGGAACTCCACAAAGGGATCTACAGCGAATTTGAAATGGTCAGCGCCCAAAGCAGGTTGGAGTAGGTTTTCATTGGCATCCAACAAACAGTATAACGGTTGGGTAGTCTTGCCAAAATAAGCCTCCTCGATGTGGGCATTTTTATCGCCCAGCTTGGTAATTTTCTTACCCGCGGGTGTTGTGAACCACTGTGATTGTGGTAGATTGATTTTTTTATCATCCACATACAAGGATACGATGACATAGTCCTTTTTCAAGATGTCGAGAACCGCTTCGTCGGACCAAACCTTTTCTTCCATTTTACGACAATTCACACAGCCGTGGCCCGTGAAATCGATGAATAGGGGTTTTTTCAACTCGCGGGCTGCCGCCAGTGCTTCGTCGTAGTCGTAGTATCCAACCAACCCATGGGGAATGTGCAATTGGTTGGCGTAAGATGGAGCCGTGGTAATATTACCTTCTCCTTGCGCACCGCCTTTTACATTGCTGTTGAAGTCCTGCGTGCTGAGTGGTGGTAAATATCCTGCCAATCCTTTCAATGGAGCACCCCACAAACCGGGTATCATATAGGCCACGAAGGTGAAGGTTGCAATGACCAACCCCAAGCGCGGTACACTTAAATATTGAATGTCGCTGTCATGTGAGAATTTGATTTTTCCCAACAGATACAATCCCAACAAGGAGAAAATAACAATCCAAATGCTCAAGTAAATTTCACGGTCCAAAATACCCCAATGGTAGGTCTGATCGGGAATGCTCAAGAATTTGAGTGCAAAAGCCAGTTCCACGAATCCCAATACCACTTTGACACTGTTCAACCAGCCACCGCTTTTGGGCAGGTTGTTCAACCAAGATGGGAACAGTGCCAACAAGCCGAAGGGTAGGGCGAAGGCCAATGAAAATCCAAACATGCCCACGATCGGGCGTAAAGTATCGCCGTGTACGGCCTCAACAAGCACAGTGCCCACTATCGGACCGGTACAAGAGAACGACACCAATGCAATGGTCACTGCCATGAAAATGGCACCCGTGATGCCTCCTTTATCGGCCTGCTGATCCACCTTGTTCACAATCCAAGAGGGAAGGGTGATTTCAAAAGCACCGAAGAAGCTCGCTGCAAATACGATGAAAATCAAGGTAAAGAATAGGTTGGGAATCCAATGGGTACTGATGAAGTTTACCGCGTTGGATCCGAAAGAAATCGCTACGATGGTTCCCAAAATGGTATAAAATCCGATCAAACTCAACGAAAAAATACCCGCATCACGCAAGGCGATTTTGCGGTTGTTGTTTTTAATGAAGAATGAAACGGTCATCGGAATCATGGGGAACACGCAAGGCGTGAGAAGGGCCGTTAACCCGCTCAAGAACGCCAAAATGAACAATCCCAAAAATCCGCTGCTTTGCTCTTCGTTGGCCTGTCCGTTGAATGTTTTCAGTGGCAACGCTTTTCCTTGCTTATAGGCGGGGTCCTCCGCGCTTACGGCGATGGGTGTAGCAGTCGTGGTTGCGGGGGTGTCTACTGCTTCAGTAGCGGGTGCGGTTGGTAAGGATAAGGCTTGGTCGGCCTCCGCTGTGCCCGAAACTTCTAGCCCTGCGGTGGTGATTTTTACATCGCGGATGTTGTCGCACCCACCTTCATTACAAATCTGACCGTTGAACAACATTTGAATCCCGCTGGCAGGAATGCTCTTCAATACTTTGATTTTCTGTCTAAACTCTCCTTTGCCTGTGAATTCGCCAGTGGTGCAATTGAACACATCGGTTTCCTTCACCATGTGATCGCCCACTCCGTAAAATTTACCCACCAGTTGGTAAGATGGATTAGGGGTGAAATCTATACTCGCGCGGATGGGACCATTGTCGTCCCCGCAATCGCTTTTTTCACTGTACACATGAAATCCTTTGGCCACATCGAATCGAATGATGATGTCAATCACCTCGCCCGCTTTGGCTTGGGTTTTAGAAAAACTTGCTTTAAAAACAGGCTTTGGGAAACCAAATTGGGACCAAGCTGGAGTAAAACTGATGAGGGCCAGAAGGGTGAACAGAATGCGTTTCATCATGATATGTACAAAAATCGGGATTTATTGGTGAATTATCGCATGGTAGTGCACATTCATTGGATAAATTGCTTCTTCGCGATAGACAACTCAACCGTAGGTTTGTATCGATGGAGATTCCTTTTCAACGGCTCATAGATTTACGCGGTTTGATGCTGCTGGGTGGACTGTCTGCCAGCGGATGGCTATCGGCCCAGTTGATGAGCACCCGCCAATACATCGATTCATTCAAGTTTGTGGCGATGCAGGAGATGCGCGCCCACGGTGTGCCGGCAAGTATCACGCTCGGACAAGGGGTGTTGGAAAGTGCCAGTGGCAACAGCAAGTTGGCCAAGAATTGCAACAATCATTTCGGTATTAAATGTAGAACCAACTGGACAGGTAAATTTTGTCTGGCCGATGACGATGCCAAAGATGAGTGTTTTCGGGGGTATGAAACAGCGTTCGACAGTTATCGAGATCATTCCCTGTTTTTGAAGGGTGCCAAGCGGTATTATTTGTTGTTTGAATTGAGTGCCACCGATTACAAGGGCTGGGCACACGGACTCAGGGAGGCGGGGTATGCAACCAATCCCAATTATGGCAACATATTGATTGGCGTCATAGAAAAATATCGGTTGAGCCAATATGATTCTATGGTGGTGTTGGGTGAGGATTTTTACATGCCTGGATCCCCAGCCGCCGCAACGCCACAAGAAGTGAACGGCATCCAAGCCATCGTGGCCAAACCAGGTGAAACCCCAGAGCAAGTGGCCGCGCGATATAATATGTCGACCTGGCAAATTTATAAATACAACGACATCTCCAAGGGCGACATGTTAAGTCCGGGTGAAATCATCTACCTAAAGCCCAAACATCGCAGAGCGCTCGAAAACAACCATACGGTGAAAAATGGGGAAACAATGCGCGATATTTCTCAGAAATACGGGGTAAAAGTGAAGCACCTGTATAAATTGAATCGCTTGGAGCCCGGTTTGGAAGTCCGCCCCGGCGAAGTGGTGAACCTCAAAGAAAAACGCGAAACACCGCCGGCGATTTTGGAGCGAAACGACAATCCCAATCAAGTGAATGCGGTGGATTTGATTCTCAACCAGCGCACAATCAACAAGGAAAACCAACCCAAAGGAACTGTGTACGAGGTGCAGGCAGGAGAAACGTTGCAAGACATCGCCCAGCGCATGAATGTGACCCCCTTGGATTTAGCCCGATGGAATAATTTGGATGGTTATACGGTGGCGGCCGGACAAATTTTGGTACTCCGACCCAATGTGAAAATGAGCGAGGAAACCCAGGTTGATTACCGCAATTTCATGAGCAATACCGGTGCAAGCCAAGTGCCGCGAACCCACATCGTGATCCGGGGTGAAACGCTTTTTTCCATTGCACGACTGTATCGCCTGTCGGTAGATTCACTGACCGCCTGGAATCAATTGGAGGGCAAACCATTGATGGTGGATCGGAAATTGTATTTGCAGCGGGTAGCAACTTCTAGCGCATCCCCCTCAAAATCTGGCGGGAATGCGCAAGTATTTGACGCCTATCATTTCGTTCAGCCGGGAGAAACTTTGTATTCGATTTCCCGCAAATACAATGTCGCCGTTGATGAAATTAAATCTTGGAATCGTCTAGAATCCAATCAGATAGAGGTAGGGCAGCGGTTGCGTGTGAGGCCGTAATCAGTGGATTAAGCGGTAATCAAGTAGTGGGTAGAATTACCCATGTTTTGCTGAAGCACGATGTTGTGGTTGCCCACATCGGTGGCGCGATCAAAACTACCCTGGGGGTGGTAAATGCTCAACAATTCCATTTCAGTGCGAAGCGTTACATCCAGTCCCATCGCTTGCAACGAGTCCATCAATGGCTGATGTCGGTTCTCCTTGTTGTCGATGACGCAGCGGAAGTAAATCGCCGAATTTTGCATCAAATTACAACGCACTTTATTTTCCGATAGCGATTGAAAAATTTGTTTGAGGTGGTCCTCCGCGATGAATGTAAAGTCGCGCGTGCGAATCTCCAACAACAGCTGTTGGGCTTTGTGGATTTTACAAGGTACGCTGATTACACTGCTGTCGGCGCTGACTTTGGTTCCGGGCGCTTCCGGGTTTAAGAACGATCGGACAAACAACGGAATCCCGTTGGCTTGAAGGGGCTGAATGGTTTTGGGGTGTATTACCGATGCGCCATAATACGCCAATTCAATGGCGTCGTTGTAGGTGAGCTCGGAAATCAGCGTGGCATTGTCGAATTTATTGGGGTCAGCATTCATCACACCCGCTACATCTTTCCAGATGGTGATAGACTCAGCGCCCATCAGGCTACCGAAGATGGCGGCACTGTAATCGGAGCCCTCTCTACCCAATGTGGTGGTTTCCCCTGAGAATCCCCGACCGATGAATCCTTGTGTGATAACCAGATTCTTTTTTGCAATGGGCAACAGTCGGTTTTTAATCACCTTTTCAGTTTCGGGCCATTGAACGCGCGCATCGCGATGGCGACTGTCGGTTTGAATAAAGTTGCGTGCATCCACCCACTGATTGGAAATTCTTTGCGACAAAAGATAGTTGCTCACAATTTTCGTGGCCATTAATTCCCCGTAACCAATGATTTGGTCGTATAAAAAGTCATAATCCTCCTGCAAATTGGGGTTGTCTACAAAGCATTCGAGCTCCAAATAAAGATTTCTGATGTCACTAACACCCACCAAATCGTCTTCGGCAAACAAGTCTTTGAGGATGGCATCGTGGTATTCAAAAA
>JBANFU010000019.1:0-24176 GCA_037975865.1 Bacteroidota bacterium | reverse complement strand
AGGGCGGCAGGATGTACATCGAACAGAACGGTAGGGTATCCGGCTTGGATGCTACACAGGGCGATGCCTGATCCCATCACACCGGCGCCAATGACTGCCACTTTCATCATAATTTCAAAGTTAGGGAAACGGCTTGGGAAGTTAGCGACCTCTCAGCCAGCTTTGGGGATTTTGTTTTTCTTGGCCATGCCAAACTTGGAACTGCAACACGGCTTTACCGTCTTCATCTGTCATGACTTTCCCGATGTGTTGGTTCATGCGGATGACTTGTCCTTTTTCCACCAGCACCACAGACAGGTGGGAGTACACTGTGAAGAAGTCGCCATGGTTGACGAGCACGGCCTGACCTTGTCCGGGTATGTTGAGGATGGCGCTCACGGTGCCCTCGAAGACGGCGCTGGCGAGTGATCCTTTGGGCGAGGTGATGTCTACGCCGTTGTTTACGGTGGTGATGCCTTCAAGGTCGGGGTGTTCATGCACACCAAACGTTTGGGAGATGAAGCCGCGTTCTACGGGCCAGGGCAGGTTGCCTCTGTTTTTGGAGAAGGCGCCACCGATGGCACGGGCTTGGGGCGATAGCAGATTTTCTTTGCCGGCGCTGCTGCTGTTGCTACCGCTGCGGGCTTTGCTGGCGCTGCTGGCGGCACGGGCTTTGCGTTTGCGTTCGGCTTCGATTTCTTTGGCGATCAACCGACTGATTTCGTTGTTGAGTCGGGCGATGGCTTTTTCATTGTCGCGAATTTTATCGCGCAGTTCTTCTTCTTTGCCCGATAGTTCTTTGACCAGGGATTGTTTGGCTTGTTTATCGGTTTCGAGCTCTCTGGATTCTTTTTCGTTTTCCCCCATTAGCACCGATTTCTCTTGTTTTACGCCTTCCAGTTGGTTGATGGTTTTTCCCAACGATTGGGCTTGAGCGGTGATGGCGCTGATTTGATGTCGGCGGTACCCCGATATTTTTCTCAAGTATTTCCACCGGCGCATGGCTTGGGCGATGGATTTTGAGGAGAACACGAAGGCGATTTCCCGACCGCTTTTGCGTGTTTTGTAGGCTTTGATGATGGTTTTTTTCAGCTTCAGTTGTTGGGCTGCATGCTCTTTGGTGAGGCTGTCGAGGAATTTCTGTTTCTGTCCCAGTTCGTAGTTCACCGATCGAATTTCCATGCCCAGGTTTTTGATGACCACCTGTCGCTGTTGGATAATTTGGTTGAGGGAATTGAGTTTATCGAGGGTAACAGACTTTTCTTTTTGGGTGGATGTCAGGGCCTTTTTTTGCTCGGCGATGACCCGCTGCATTTTTTTGCGTTTGGCCTCGAGTTGTTTGCGTGATTGGGCCTGTGTTGGGTTGGGCAACAGGGAAGCAGTCAGCAGCAATATGAGGGCCAGGATGCGCAAAATGTTATTTCAGGGGTAGGGTTTGGCGTTTGTAGGAATCGTCGATTTTGAACGGATACGAAGGTATTGCATCGTAGCGAGCCGTTGTTAACGTCAAATCGACTTGTGCACTTTCTTGTGCAGTGGTGGCGGTGATTTTCAATTCCATGGGTAGGGTTTTGAAGTCTCCGTTGGATTCTTTGGACACGTCGAGCCATTGGTTGTGCTCCACCGCGGCTTTGTCTTTTTGGTTGTTGGGGCTACTGATTTCGGTGAGGCGCAGTTGCGAGAAGTCGGAGGCTTGCAGTGTTGGGGTGCCAAAATGCGATTTGATCAACAGGGGGTCTGACTGGGTGGTATAGCACAGCAGGTTGTTGGATAAAACCGCATCGAATAAACCATTGGGCTGGGTTTGGCGGCTGCAGGTATCAACCAGGGGCTGTCCTACAAAGAGATTTTGGATTTGTTTGACGCCCACGGGGATCGACAGGTATCGGCTGGCATCGGCTACGGGTACCACGTAGTATTCTTTGTGATAGATATCGGCCAGGTGAAGGGTATCGCGGAGTAATAGGCCTTTGGCGACTTGAATTTGGATGCCCATGTTGGCGCTCACGGTAAACCAAACGATGGAGTCCCGTTTCATGCGCAAGTTGAGGGTGGCGGGGATGACTTGATCGCCGGATTTTATGGATATGTCGTACCGCCCGGTGAAATACGTCCAGCGGTTGTCTTGCGGCAGACGATTGTTTTCGACCTGCACCGTTTGGGCCTGAGCGAAAGTATAAGTGCCCAGCAGGGCGATGAGTGTGATAAGGGGCTTCATGGGCGTGTGGGGTGGGGATTATTTCTGTGTAGGAGGGGTTTTCAAATCCTGTGCCATTTGTTTCCAGCGGGTTAGGTATTGGACGGAATGGGCTTGATCGGCGATGGAAATGGCGAAGGGGAGGTCGTTGGGAGAGAGTCCTTCCCGCTGATGAAGGTCGATCCAGAGATTCAACGCGGTTTCGGTTTCGGGCAGTTTGGGGTTACCGAAATTGGGGTGTTGTTGTGCTTGGTGCGAGGCGATGCGGGCACTGATTCTCAGGTATTGGTTGAGGATGAAGGGGTCGGTTTCCACTTGGCTGTTGGCGGTTTCTGCTTGGGCGAGTTCCCATTGGTTGTTGTAGGCGTAGGAAAAGGCGTTGACCAGGTTGTGGGCAGAAAATATGGGGGCTACAGATTCCAGGGAATCGGCCCAAATATGGGCTTCTTGGTAGCGATTCATTTCCAGGGAAAGCGCTAAGAATTTGCGGTATTTGTTGGGGGCGGACAGGGCGGGTAATTGGATGGGCGCGGGCTGACCTGTGGAATTGTTGGAGTTGTTTTTGAGGGTTTTGATTTCCTGAATTTGCAGGTGATCATTCGCCAGTTGTCGGAACTGCTGCAATTTTTCCGTATTGCCCAAATGGGTTTCCCAGGTATCGCAGAAGGTGAGCAGGGCTTTGGCTTGGTTGGTGGCGTCGGGACCTTTGAGTGTTTGCGACAGGGCGATGGCGGCAAAATGGTGAAAGGTGAATGAGTGGGGGTCTAGCGTGCACAACGTTTGAAACGTTTTTGCTGCTTTGAGGGGTTTGTTGTGGTTGTATTCAAGGTTGGCTTTTTGAAATAGCAGGTCGATGTGGTTGGGTTGAATGGCCAGTCCAGTTTCCACAAAGTAGAGGGCTTGCGGGATGTTGGGCTGGTGATTTTTGGCCTCATTTTTTTCATCGATGTAGGTGTATTCCAGGGCCTGCAGCTGTGACAAGCGGTACAGGGCACCCACCAAAAACGGTTTGGTATCTGGGGAGGAAAATGAATCCAGGAGCGATTGAAAGGCTGTTTGGGCCTGGTGATAATTTTCGGCTTGGTATTGGGCTTCGGCTTGGTAATAAACCAATTTGAGGGCCGGCGGCGCGAAGGTTGCGGGCGCGGTGGGAGGCAGGGATTGCGCAACCACCAGAGACAGAGGGGATATCGCACCGAACAGGGCGAGTAAGAGGGGGGATAGAGATTTTACTGTGGAAGCAATCAACCGATGCTGCTGAAATCGCCCAGGCTGTATTCTTGGCTTGGGGTGCTGTTGCCTTTCACCACAACGTGGTTGCCGATGAGTGAGTCGTGGCAGTTGAAGTGGCTGAGTGAACATTGCTCTTGTACGATGCTGTTGCTGATGGTGCAGTTTTCCACGGTGGTGTTGTTGCCGATGGAGGTATGCGGACCGATCACGCAATTTTTCAAAGATACATTTTCGCCGATAAAACAAGGTTCATGGATGGTGACACTTTCATCGAAACGGGCTGCGGCTCCGGCGAATTCGGGGGCTTTGTTGACCAACACGCGTTGGTTGGTGTACACGGTGGCGGCGTAGTTGCCACAATCGAGCCATTCATCGACTGCGCCGGGGACAAACTGCATGCCTTTGGATTTCATATTTTCCATAGCATTGGTGAGTTGGTACTCCCCTTTTTCACGAATGTTGTTGTCGATCAGATACTGAATTTCCGCCTCCAAGGTCTCCCCGCTTTTGAAGTAGTAGATGCCGATGATGGCAAGGTCAGATACGAATTCTTGGGGTTTTTCTATGAAGTCGGTGATGATGTTGTCTTGGTTGTATTTCACCACACCAAACGAGCTGGGGTTGGCTACTTTGTGTACCCAAATCACGCCGTCTTTGGTTTTGTCGAGGTTGAATTTTGTGCGGAACAGGGTATCGGCGAAGGCCACGATGACATCGCCTTTGAGGCATTCACGGGCGCAGAGGATGGCATGGCCTGTTCCTTCGGCTACGTCTTGGTAGAAAATTTTCCCTTTGGCTCCCACGCTGTCGGCGATTTGAAGGAGTTCGGCTTCTACGGCATCGCCAAATCGGCCTACCACAAAACCGATTTCATCGATGGATTCACCGCATACGGCGGCGATATCGGTGATGAGCCAATGCACGATGGATTTTCCAGCGACTTTGACGAGGGGTTTGGGGGTGGTAAGGGTATGAGGGCGCATGCGTTTGCCCATGCCGGCCATTGGGATGATGAGTTTCATAGGGAAGTTAACGAATCTTTAAGGACGTAAAAAATTGGTGCAAAGGTAAGGATTCAGGATGAATTGGGTGTTAGGACTGCGTTAAGCCGGTGCTACCGTAGCCCCCTTCGCCGCGTTCGGTGTTGGACAGGCTTTGGGTTTCTACCCATTGAATGGTGGCGTGTTGTGCGATGACCATTTGGGCGATGCGTTCGCCGTTTTGGATGGTAAAGGCATCGTTTCCGTGGTTGATGAGCAGCACTTTGATTTCTCCTCGGTAGTCGGCATCGATGGTGCCGGGGCTATTGAGGACGGTGATGCCGTGTTTGAGGGCGAGGCCGCTGCGCGGCCTCACTTGCGCTTCATACCCTTCGGGCAGTTCAATGAACAATCCGGTGGGAATCAGCATTCGCGCTTGGGGTTCTAGCACCACAGGCTCTGTGAGGTTGGCGTGCAGGTCCATCCCAGCGCTCAGGGCCGTTTGGTATTTGGGCAGGGGATGCTGCGATTGGTTAATGATGTTAACGGCGAGCATGTTTTTTGTTTAAAAGGGTTTCTATCACATAAATCATCGCCCCGTAAACCAAGGGCAGGATGAAATAGGTGTATTGGGGCAGTGAAGGGACGTACTTAGGCAGGAAGGTCACGGGCAAAATGGCCACCGAGAGGATGAACAACAGCAGTCCCACTGGGTAAGGAATGGGGTAGTTTTTTTGTCCGAAAGCATACCCCAGCACCACCAAGGTAGCATAGGCGGCAAGAGTGGTATAGGCGGAGGCCACGAACCCGTATTGGGGAATGAAGAGATAGTTGCCCAGCAGGGTGATGACGGCTCCGGCGGCTGCGATGAGTCCCCCCATTTTGGTTTGTCCCGACAGTTTATACCAAATGCTGAGGTTGTAATACAATCCCAGGCACACGTTGGCGCACAGGAGCACGGGAATGATTGAAAGTCCGCGTGCGTTGTTGTAATAAATGGGTTTTTGCATCAGCAGGGGTGCAATCCAGGGCATGAAAACCATCGTAAGGAGGTAGATCCCGCCGGTGGCATACACAAACATGCGCATTACGTAAGCATAGGTTTCTTTGGCATCGGCATCGCTGCTTTTGCTAAAAAAGAAGGGCTCTGCGGCGAAGCGAAAGGCTTGAACGAAAAGGGTGAGGACCAAGCTGAGTTTGTAGAAGGCGGAGTACATCCCGGTTTCTGCGTCGGCGATATCGGCGGGCAGCAAGTTTTTCAGCAGGAGTCGGTCCAGGGTTTCGTTGATCATCCCGGCGAGTCCCACAATGATGAGGGGGAGCGAGTATTTCAGCATCCGCTTGACCAGGGCCACGTCGAAGCCTTCTTTGAGTTGGGTGAAGGTGCGCGATAGCAGGGGCAGTGTCACGAGTGAGGCCAACAGGTTGCTCAGGAAAATGTTGGCGATCATGTTGTGGGGCGATGCTTGCGCTTGTCCCCAAGTGGCCACGGCGTGCCAGGTATCGCTTTGAAAAAGGTTTGGCGATAGGTGGAGTCCGAGGAAGGTATCGCGGTGGTTGATAACGAAGTCGCCAAAGGCGGGGGCAGCGATGAGGAGAACGAGGTTGGCGGAGATGTTGATGCCGATGTTAGACAGTCGAATCCAGGCAAAGGACCAAGGTTTTTCTTGCTGACGCAGCCAGGCAAATCCGAGGGCCGAGATGGCGTCTGCGGCTAGGATGTAGACCAAGTATTCGATGAGTTCTGGATATTGGGGGTAGCCCATCCAATCTATGATTTGGGGTCCTAGCCATCGGGCGGTGAGAATGGCGGCACCACCGGTAAGGATGAGGGTATAGGTGGCCGATGAAAGGACTTTGGCGGGTTGTTGCGTTTGCTTGGAAAAATGGAAAAAGGCGGTTTCCAGTCCCAGCGCAAAAACGATGGCCAAAAAGCTGGCGTAGGTAAACATCACGCTCACCACACCGTATTCTGCGGGGGTGAGTTTGATCAGGTATAGGGGTACGAGCAGGTAATTGATCAACCGTCCCACCATGGTGCTGAGGCCATATATGGCGGTTTGTGAAGCCAGTTTTTTGAGGATGCTCATGGTGCGAATATAGGGAGTTTGGTTGGGGAAGGCTTAGGGATGTGTTGTGGGGAATTGGAGGAAATACTCAGATACAAGCGGACCGAGATTGAATAGCAGGTCGATGGCGCTCAGGGGACCGCGGAAGTGGAATTTGGTCTCAAACACTTGGGGATAGGGGGGCAGGTTGAGGTCTTGGGCGGCTTGTTGGTAGGGGGCTAGAAGGTCTTGGGCGATGATTGATTTTTCGGCTTGTTCGTGGGCGATATACTGGGGTGGGTATTGTATTTTGAGGTTGGAAAACAGCACTTGATTGCACCCTTCAATGAGGTCTTGCATGGTGGTTGGTTTTTCGTCGAACACCGCCCAAAATCGATAATCGTAATATTCGAAGAAGGGTGATTTGCCGTAAGCGGTTTGCCAGGCTTGTTTGTGGTCTTTGATCCAATTTTGGTTGTAGTTGATCCGCACTTGGGGCAGGGGCAAATTGCGATCGTCGTGGTACACGGGTACCGACAGCGGTTGTATGCTATTGGGTCCGCCTATGCTATACCGATTGTGTCCGTTTTGTTTTATAAACGGGGCATTCTGGAGGATGGGGTATTGTTGCTGTTGGTATCCAATCGCAAACCATCGCACATCGGGGAGGAGGGAGTAGGGCAGATACATCAGGGGTAGAAGGGTTGCACGGGGAGGGGATCTTGACAGTGCTGTAGCAGGTCTTTGAGGGTTTTGCGGAACTGGGGGTGGATGTAGTTGGGGGCGATTTCTGCTAGGGGTTGCAGCACGAACCGACGATTTTGCATGTGGGGATGGGGAATTTGCAGGGATTCATCGTCCATTTTAACATCGTTGTATAGCAATATGTCTATATCAATGCTACGAGGTCCCCATTTCACATCTCTCCGTCTTCCGAGTTGTTTTTCGATTTCCAAGCATTTGGCCAGCAGCATTTTGGGGGTAAAGGGTGTTTTCACGAGGATGGCTTGGTTGAGAAAATGGGGTTGATCGGTATTGCCCCAGGCGGCGGTTTCATAGAGGGAGGAGCATTTGATGATGTTACCCACTTGTTGGGCGATCAGCATTTGGGCTTTGCCGATGTATTGCAACCGATTGCCCATATTGCCCCCAAGTCCGATAGCCACCCAATTTTCGACGTACATGATGTCCGCGAAGATAAATACACCGAGGGGAAGGTAGAGAACCCCTATTTTTGTGCTTCTATGAAATCGGTTTTTTCTTTGTTAATGGTTGTCCTGTGTGCTGTGAGCGCCCAGGCCCAGGATGTGGTTGTGGGGTTGAATTCGGCTACCACGGCGCAGTGGGAGGTGATCAGTTACGGCAACGATCCGTTGAAAGTGAGGCAATATACCTTTGCCAATGGGTTAACGCTAATCACGTCGACGCAAAAAAAATCGCCCCGGGTTTACACCATGGTGGCGGTGAGAACCGGTTCCAAGAATGATCCGGCGGACCACACGGGGCTGGCCCATTATTTGGAGCACATGTTGTTCAAGGGCACGGACAAATATGGCAGTTTGGATTGGGCGAAGGAGGAGCCCTTGCTCAAGCAAATCGATCAGCTGTATGAAAAGTACAACCACAGCACAGACCCCATCGCCCGGAAAGCGATTTACCGCGCGATTGACAGTGTGAGTCAGTTGGCGGCCAAATTTGCCATTGCCAATGAGTACGATAAAATGTGTCAGGCCATGGGTGCCAAGGGAACCAATGCGTTTACCAGCAATGACGAGACTGTGTATATCAACGACATCCCATCCAACATGGTGAACAAGTGGATTGCGTTGGAGGCAGAGCGTTTCCGCAACCCCATTTTGCGTTTGTTTCACACAGAGTTGGAGGCGGTTTACGAGGAAAAGAACATTTCATTGGACCGGGTGGGCGACAAAGTCTATGAGGTGATGATGGCGGATTTGTTCAAGAAGCACAATTACGGTTTACAGACCACGATTGGTACGGTGGAGCATCTGAAAAACCCAAGCTTGGAGGCGATTCGCAATTACTATAACGACTATTACGTTCCCAACAATATGGCGATCATCATGAGTGGTGATTTTGATCCCGATGCGGTGGCGGCGCAGGTGTATGAGCAGTTTGGCTACATGCAGCGCAAGGACGTGTACAACTATGTTTTTGAGTTGGAGACGCCCGTGAATCAGGAGCGCAAGTACGAGTTGGTGGATCCCGAGGCAGAGTATGTAAACGTGGGCTTTCGCATTCCGAATGCCGGTACAGAGGAATCTCGGGCCGCGAAGCTGATAGATTTGTTGTTGAGCAATTCCAAGGCGGGATTGATAGATGTGAATCTGGTGTTGCAACAAAAGGTGTTGAGCGCCTACAGTGGTGTGGAGCAGTTGTCGGACTACGGCATTTTTTACCTTCAGGGGTCGCCCAAGGAGGGACAAACTCTGGAGGAAGTGAAGGAATTGTTGATGGGGGAATTGGAGAAGATTCGCAAGGGAGAATTTGATGCCAACTTGTTGAAGGCCATCATATTGAACAAAGAAATCGAGAAGATCAAGGCCTTTGATGAGAATGAAAGTCGGTGTTTCTTGTTGAAAGACGCCTTCATTCAGGGGTTGGATTATCGCGATAAATTCAATGAGATCGCCATGATGAAGGAGATGTCGAAAGATTATTTGGTGGATTTTGCCAACCTTTACTTGAATATGGATCGCGTGGTGGTTTACAAGCGCAAGGGGGAGAAGCCGGTATCTGAGAAAATTGAAAAGCCTGAAATACATTCGGTGGAATTGAACCGCGACAAGCAGAGTGCGTTTGTGAAGCAATGGTTGGCCTTGCCATCGGAAAAAATCAAACCCGAGGTGGTGGATTTGAAAACAGCTGTGTCCCGGGAATATGTGGGCCCTGCGGTGATGCGTTATGTGAAAAACACGGACAATCGCTTGTTTGATTTGTCGTACCGCTACGACTACGGCATTTGGCATAACAAGGCATTGGAATTGATTCCGAGTTACATTTCTTATGTGGGTACGGATGGTTACACGGCGGCGGAAATCAGTCAGGCTTTTTACCGTTGGGGCTGCAGTTTTGGCGCCAATGCGGGTACCGAGCATTTTGTGTTTGGGGTTGAAGGTCCGGAAGAAAACTTCGATTCTGCGGTTTGGCTGTTCGACCGGTTGATGAACAATCCGAAGGTGGATGAGGCGGTTTTTACGTCGATGGTGGCGGACATCATCAAATCGCGGGAGGATGCGAAATCGAATCCTTCGGCCATTCGCAGTGCTTTGTTGTCGTACGCGATGTACGGAGCCAACAATCCATCGAAGTGGGTGTTGAGCAATGCCGAATTGAAAAAAATGAAGGCAGAGGATTTGGTGAAATTGATCAAGGGGATGAAAAACATCCAACACACCTTGGATTATTACGGGGCTCGGGAGCAGTCGGCGGTGGCTGTATCGCTAAGAAAGTACCACCAAATGCCGGCGGATCAAACGAAGCATGAATTGGCATTTCAGTTGGATAAGTCTAAGTCGGTAAGTAAATTGTTCGTAGAAAAGGAAGTAACCCAGCCGGTGGTATATTTCACCCATTACGACCAGGTACAGGCGAGCATCAGCTGGTATTCTAGGGGATCGGTGTTGAGTGAGGTGGAGTCGCCGTTGGTATCGGCGTTCAACCAATATTTCGGGGGCGATATGAGCAGTGTGGTATTCCAAAACATCCGGGAGGCGAAGGCGTTGGCTTACAGTACGTATGCGGTTTACCGTCCGGGCAACGCCAAGGGCCGATACAATTCCATGGTAGGATTTGTGGGTACGCAGGCCGATAAGTTTCACGATGCGGTGGGTGCGATGAATGAGTTGTTGACCACGTTGCCGCAGAACGCCGATGTGTTTGAGTTGGCGAAGAAGAGTTTGGCGAATCAGACGGAAACGAATCGGTTGGAGCGTTCGCGCTATATCTCATCCTTGGATGCGAGTTTGGACCGCGGTTTTTCTACGGTGGTACCGAACCTAGAGAACTACAACAAGCTATCGACTTTGGGCATGGTTGACATCGCTAATTTCCACAAGGAAAGGGTGAGTGGCAAACCGTATTCGCTGGTGGTGGTGGCAGACCGCAATCGGGTAACGAAAGCCGATTTGGGACGCTACGGCAAGGTGGTGGAACTCAAGATTGAGGATTTGTTCGGGTATTAGGCGATGCCCAATTCGTGATTTTTTAAACCAAATTCCTCGTACAATTTTTTCAATGAATCCGGAGTAAAATGTGCTTTTAAGGCGTCCAGATGTCGAATATGGTGCATATCGGTGCAGGCAAAGTCATATAAGTGGTTATTTAAAAGGTGATTTGCCACGCGTTGAACGTCTTTTCCATAATACGGGGTCAGAGATAGTAGATTTAACTGCAGTTCAAATCCCAAATCCTTTAAGTGTTCGTAAAATCCCAATTGTTTGTGGTAGTACATGTAACGCTCCGGGTGTGCGAGCACAGGTTCGTAACCTGCAATTTGTAAATTGAAGCTAAAATTCTCCACACGACTGGGTTTTTGGATGTAGCTAAACTCCACTAAAATCCGATTTTCATGGAGTTTTAGCAGCGGTTGTTTGGTTGATAATGCGTGTTGAAACGTATCATCCAACATGTATTCGGCAGCAAATCGGAACTCTATGTTTATACCTAAGTTGTGAGCTTCTCTTTTCAAAAAATTAGCGGTATTTTCAATGGTTTCGGGATTATTCGGATGTGTATCTGCAATTATGTGTGGTGTGCAGATAATATCTGTAAACCCGAGGTCGGCCATTCCTCGAAATAGAATTAACGATGTTTCCACGTCGGGTGAGCCATCATCGATTCCGGGCAGTAAATGGTTGTGAAAATCGAGCATGATACAAACTTAAACAAACTACACATGAGGTACACAAGAAGTTTGTTAACGTCGTATTACTTTGTTAACTGGTGAATTTCGCCGAATAAATTTGGGATTTTGTAATTTTCGCCACATCTTTACCTATAATTTCGTTGAAATTTCACGTAAATCACAACAAAATGATGAAAAGCAAACAATTGACAGGACTGATTTTGGCCGGTGTTACGGGTCTAACAATGATGGGCATGGTGGCCTGTGAGGGCGACAATGTAATCGGTGGAAGCGCGTTAAAAACCCCCAATTTGGCGAACGCCTCATCCTTTAATTATGAAACAGTTACGTTGTTGAATGGCACATCGTTGAGTGTGAAAGACATGATTATGGGTCGGACATTCAAATTCACCAATGGGTTTCCAGGTACAACGGGTAATGTAGACACGGACATGCAGGAGGCGGCGATGACGTTCAGCAACGCCAGTGCTCAGCTTGGACGTGTGTTGTTTTACGACAAGCGGATGAGTTTGAACAATACGGTTTCTTGTGGCAGTTGCCACCACCAGTCGTTGGGTTTCAGCGATCGGATGCCGGTGAGTGTGGGTTTTGGTGGTAAGGTTACACGTCGTAACAGTATGAGCATCAACAACCCTGTCAGTTTCAACAATTTGTTTTGGGATTCTCGTGCTCAATCGCCGATGGATTTGAGTTTGCGTCCGGTTTTCGACCACATCGAGATGGGTATGGAATCGGATGAGATGTTGGAGAAGAAGTTGGCAGCAACCGATTTTTATGGTCCATTGTTCAAGGAGGCTTTTGGTACAACAGAAATCACCCGAAGAAAGGTTTCTTTGGCTATAACACATTTTGTGACGTCTATGGTGTCGATGCATTCCAAGAACGACAAAGTAAGTGAGGGTATGGCTCAGTTCACAGCGATGGAGAAGATGGGACATGATTTGTTTTTCTCTGAGCGTGCGAGTTGCTTCAAGTGTCACAATGGCAGCAATTTCAGTGCACCCGATGATCCAGGTGGGGCTTATGGCGCGCCTACGGTTGCTGGTACTGCAAACATTGGTTTGGATAAGTCGTATGCCGATAACGGCAAGGGGAATGGCAAGTTCCGCATTCCGAGTTTGCGCAACATTGAGTTGAGTGCTCCTTATATGCACGACGGTCGTTTCACTACGTTGGAGGCGGTTGTTGATCATTACAGTCGGGGTATTCAGGCGCACCCTCATTTGGATGCCAATTTGAAGGACGGCAATGGTCAGCCCAAGAAGATGAATTTCACTGCGGAGGAGAAAGACGCCTTGGTGGCTTTCTTGCGCACGTTGACGGATGTAAGCTTCATTAGCAATCCGAAATATTCAGATCCTTTTGCCAATTAACCTTGGTGGCTTTTAACCCTCTGGGTTGAGTTATTGCTAACCAGCATGGTTACTGAAAAATCTATTACTGTATTGATTCCTTCGGGTGCAGGTGCACCGGGTTTTGCGGGCATTTGTCGGTGTTTGCGCGCGGAAACCACATGGCAGATAGTGGCGGGGGATGTAAACGTGCATGCATACGGAAAGGCGTTATGCGATCATTTTTTGGTTGTGCCATCCAGTGCGGATGAGTCGGCCTATTTGGAGTGTATACTTTCGGCTTGTATCACCCATTCGGTGGATGTGGTGTTGCCGATCACCACTCGGGAATTGGATGTATTGGCAAGGGGCAGATCGCGGTTTGATGCGATGGGTGTTTCGGTGGTGGTGAGTTCGGCGGAGGCGATTGAGATTGCCAACGACAAGGGGTTATCGGCCCGCAAAGCCCAAGAATTGGGTTTGCCGGTGCCGGAATTTGAGGTTTGTGGGGACAAGGAATCGATGGAGAAGGCTGTGACGGCGTTGCAGCTGCAGCATGAGTGGGTGTGTTTCAAACCAGTTCGGGGCAATGGAAGTCGGGGTTTTGGTATTATTGCGAAGGCGATAGAATCGGGTACTTTTTTGGAGCACAAGGCGGGTATAGAACCGATGACTTGGTTGGAGTGGCGTGAGCGATTGCCCGCGGTTTTTCCCATTCCGATGATGGTCTGTGGTTATTTACCGGGCATGGAATATTCGGTAGACATGTTGTGTGCGGGTGGGAAAACGTTGTTTTGTGTGCCGAGAACGCGGGATAAGATGATTGGTGGCATCAGTGTGGCTGGGAAGTTGGATCGCAATTTTGGTTTGATTGCTTTTTGCATTCAACTGGCACAATCGCTGTCGTTGGACGGTCCTATCGGCATGCAGTGGAAGGAGGACGCGGCGGGTGTACCGCATTTGATAGAGATCAATCCGCGGTTGCAGGGCACCACATCGGCGTTGGCGTTGGCGGGATTGAATTTGCCGGTGTTGTCGGTTCGTCAGGCGCTGGGGCTGCCATTGACGGCGACTGCGACGGACATTGCTTGGGGCAAGCGGTTTGTGCGATTTTGGGACGAGCAACTGTTGGATTAAAATTGTGCTTGGGTAGTTTTGTGAATCTCAGTATCTTCGCAACATCATGAATACTCAAAAGCGTAACACCAAAGGCTACTGGGCACTCACTGTAATCAGTGGCTTGGCACTTACTTACTTTACGATTTTTCAACCTGAGGCATTTTGGCTGGGTCTACCTACCTTTTTTGGTGGTATCGCGATGGCCATGGATTGGGTTTAATCTCGGATTTCATTTTTTAACTAGACCATGGAGTAAAACTGCTCCATAATTTCATTTATTTGCATACGATGGCAAATCAACATTGGTTCGATTTCGAAAAAGACATAGTAGAGTTGATGGATCAACTCGAAAAAGCCAAGGAAACCCAGGAGAAGGGTAAATTGGATATGACAGACATGATGGTCACCTTGGAAAACAAGATCGAGGAGGCCAAGCAAGCGGTTTATGGCAATTTAACGGGATGGCAAAAGGTTCAGATCAGCCGTCACCCCGACCGTCCTTACACCTTGGATTACATTGAAAACATCGCTACCGATTTCATCGAGTTGCATGGCGACAGGCAGGTGAAGGACGACAAGGCGATTGTGGGTGGATTTGCCAACATTGATGGCAAGCCGTTTATGATTATCGGACAGCAGAAGGGACGGAATACCAAGCAGCGTCAGTTGCGCAATTTTGGTATGCCCAATCCGGAGGGATATCGCAAGGCGTTGCGTTTGATGAAGTTGGCGGAGAAGTTCAATGTGCCCATTCTTACGTTGATCGACACGCCGGGTGCTTCACCAGGTTTGGAGGCGGAGGAAAGAGGTCAGGGCGAAGCGATTGCCCGAAACTTATTGGAAATGAGTGTGTTGAAGGTACCTGTTATCTGTGTGGTTATTGGTGAGGGTGCCAGTGGTGGTGCGTTGGGTATTGGCGTGGGCGACCGGGTATTGATGATGGAGTACACATGGTATAGTGTGATTAGTCCGGAGAGTTGCTCGAGCATTTTGTGGCGCACTTGGGAGATGAAGGAGCGTGCGGCGGAGGCGTTGAAGTTATCGGCAACCGACATGTTACAAAACCGATTGGTGGATGGTATTGTGTCGGAGCCATTGGGCGGGGCGCACCACAATCCAGCGGAGGCCTATGAATCGTTGAAAGCGGCGGTATTGCGTTGTTTGGGCGAATTGGAGGGCATGGATGCCGAGGCGAGAATTCAGGAGCGTATTGCCAAATTCTCTGCGATGGGTGTTGTGGTAGACGCATAAATAGCACAGAACGGTTTAGGGCCCATGCAAACGAGGTTGAGCATTACAGAGTTGTTTGGGATAGAGTTCCCCATCGTTCAAGGGGGGATGATTTGGTGCAGTGGCTGGGAGTTGGCCAGTGCGGTATCGAATGCAGGCGGATTGGGATTGATTGGCAGTGGGAGCATGTATCCCGAGGTATTGCGCGATCAAATTCGCAAGTGCAAGCAGGCCACGGATAAGCCTTTTGGGGTGAATGTGCCGTTGTTGTATCCCGATATCGAGCAGCATTTGGAGATTTTGGTAGAGGAAGGGGTAAAGATTGTATTTACGAGTGCTGGAAATCCAGCCAAGTATACGGGTTGGTTGAAGGATCGCGGGATGACCGTGGTGCATGTGGTGGCGAACACCAAGTTTGCGAAGAAGTGTGAGGATGCGGGGGTGGATGCGATTGTAGCGGAGGGGTTTGAGGCGGGCGGACACAATGGTCGGGAGGAAACAACGACGATGTGTTTGATTCCGCTAATTGTAGATTGTGTATCGGTTCCAGTGATTGCGGCGGGCGGTATCGGTTGTGGCAGGACTATGGCTGCGGCGATGTGTTTGGGCGCTTCGGGCGTTCAGGTTGGTAGCAGGTTTGCGGCCTCTTTGGAAAGCAGTGCGCATGCCCATTTTAAGGAGCAAATTTTGGCGGCGGTGGAAGGTTCAACGGAGTTGACATTGAAGGAGATTACGCCGGTGCGGTTGTTAAAGAATCCATTTTACGCTGCGGTGATTGCGGCTTATGAGCGCGGGGCGGATGTAGAAGAGTTGAAGTTGTTATTGGGAAGGGGCCGAGCGAAGCGAGGCATGTTTGAGGGTGATATAGTGGAGGGTGAATTGGAGATCGGGCAGATCAGTGCACGGATCGATCGTATAGAATCAGCATCGGACATTATCAAAGACATGGTGTTGGGCTACAGGGCCATTGCAGAGAATCGTTCGTTTTTTGATTTTTAATATGCAAGAACCGATGGGTAATCCTTGGAAAGTGATTTACTGTGCGAGCCGACAGGAAAAGAAGGTATCGGCTTATTTATCGCAGCGGAATATTGACCATTATTTGCCCTTGGTGAAGACATTGAGGGTATGGAGCGATCGCAAAAAGTGGGTTGAGATGCCGTTGTTCAATGCCTATATTTTTGTGCGTCCCACGGAGCTAGAGCGAGACTTTATTTTACAGATTCCTGGCGTTGTGAAGTATTTACGATACAATGGTGGCGATGCTTTGGTAAGAGAAAAGGATGTTGAATTAATACAAAGGTTAATAGAAAAAGGATATCATCTTCAACAAAGTGAAACCAATGCTATGTTAGAATCGGGTGATTTGGCGGAGGTGTTGGACGGTCCATTCAAGGGCGAGGAGGTGGAGGTGCATTACCAGGACGATGAAATTTACGTGGTGGTGTCTGTGGAAGGATTTTCTAACAGTTATAAGGTGAATTTACCGCGGGAAGTGTTAAAATTGAAAACCAAAAGCAAAGACCGCGAGAAATCACTATGGTAGGAAACACGATATTATTGTTATCACCGCACACCGATGATGCGGAATTGGGCTGTGGCGCTACCATTGCCAAGTTAATCAGACAGGGGAAGAAGGTCTATTATGCGGCGTTCAGCGCGTGTGAGCAGAGTGTGATCGAGGGGTTTCCCAAAGACATATTGATTCACGAGGTGAAAGAGGCCACGGCGGCCTTGGGTATTTCGCCGGAAAATCTGTTTTTGTACCGTTATGAGGTGAGGACATTCAACTACCGTAGGCAAGAGATATTGGATGATTTGATTCGTTTGCGGGAGACGTTGAAGCCGGATACAGTGTTGATGCCCTGTTTGCACGATATTCATCAGGATCACAAGACGATGGCTGAGGAGGCGTTGCGGGCTTTTAAGTTTTGCAATGTGTTTTGCTATGAGTTGCCTTGGAACAATTTGAATTTCAATACTGCGGCGTTTGAGGTGGTGAGTGAGGAGGATGCGCAGGCGAAGGTTATGGCATTGTCGAAGTATCGCAGCCAGGCCCACCGTCCGTATGCCAACGAAGAATTTTTACGCAGTCAGCTGCGGATGCGCGGGGTGCAGGTTTCGCGCCGATATGCTGAAGTTTTTGAAGTGGTACGCATGATTTCTGAATAGGGATGGCGGCCACACCAAACAGCGAGGGTCGTGGGGTGAGTGTTGGGGAGCGTTGGTTTTTTTATTTGGTTTTGTGTGTGGTTTTGGTGGCGGCGTTGCTGCGGTTTGGGTGGTTGTTTTCGTTGCCGTTGACCAATGACGAGACGTCGGCTTTGATGCGTTTGCGGGTATCGGGGTTGGGAGAATTGATCAATGGGGTGGTATGGAACGACGGGCATCCGATGTTGGTACAGGTGTTTTTGTGGTATTGGACGCAGTGGTTTGGCACGGCGGTATGGGTGATTAAATTGCCATTTTTGTTGTGTGGTTTTGGTTCGGTGGTGTTGATGATACACATCGGGATGCGGTTGGGTAGACCCTGGGCGGGCTTGATGGCTGCGGCGATGTTGGCCACGTTACAGTTTCCGGTGATGTATAGTGAGATCGCACGTCCGTATGCGCCGGGACTTTTGTTGAGTTTATGGGCTTTTTACTTGTGGCTACGTTGGGTGGGATTGTGCGGTGGGGATTCGTTGCAGATGGGTGATTCTATTTCTCCGATGGGGTTGTTGGCGTTATCGGGGTATTTGGGGGCATCGAATCATTATTTCAACGGCTTGTTTTTGGGGCTCTTGTTTTTATTGGGGTTGCTGTGGTTGCAGCGGCGGTTTTGGTTGCGGTATTTATGGCCTTGGGTGTTGATGGTGGCGATGTACGGACATCAATTGGGAATTTTTCTGCATCATTTGCAGGTAGGGAGTCCGGGTTGGTTGTCGGTTCCAACCTTGGAAACTTTGGGTAAGCATGTGGCTTATTCTGCGGGATATAGTTTGTGGGTATGGGTGATGTGGTTATTGGTGGGAATGGGGGTTTTGATTTTGTGGATGAGGGGCCCCCGCGAAGCGGGGGAATCGGGGGTTGGCGTCCTGGGATTTCGGGCCAATCGGGCTTTTTATTCTGTGTTGTTGTTGTATGGGTTGCCGGTGTTGATTGCCTATTTGTATTCGGTGTATCGCGCGCCGGTGTTTCAGGATTCGGTGTTGTTGTTTTCGTTTCCGTTTGGTTTGCTATCGGCTTTTTGGTGGGTGGATTCCGTGCGATTGCCTTTGCGATGGAAGTCGGGATTGGTGCTGCTGACTTTGGGTTTGAATGTCTATACGCTGTTGGTGGATCGCAACCATGCCACATTGTTTGGCAATCAGTCATACGATGGGGCTGTGCGCACATTTCAGCGTTGGGGGTTGGAGAAAACGGGGGGTAAGTTGGGTTCGATGCGTGGGGAGGCGGCCATGTGGGTTTACGGATTTGAGCCATTTTTCATGGAATTTCATGCGAAGACTTTGGGTTGGGATTTGGTTGGGTTGGAGCGCAGAGGATTGCAAGTACAGTATTTGCGGGAGGAAACGGATGATTACGGTTTGTTCCGGGATCGGCTGAAGGCATTGAAGGGCGATGATTTTTACTATGTGAATATGGTGGGGATGGATCCCATGTTGCGGGTTTGGATACAGGACGAGTTTCCGGTGTTGGTTCGCGAGGCCCAGGGCCCGGGGTATCACATCTTGCATTTTTCAAGGCGGGGTAGTGGAAAGCGGCCGTTATATCGCACAGAAATAGCCTCGGTGACGGGTGATGTTGAGGGGCAAGAGACGCTGATGTCGACCGAACAATATTTTCCCGTGTGCACCGCGGCACTGGACTCGTTGGGATTGAAGCGGTACGAGGCGGAATTTGTGGCGGAGGCAGAGGTGGTGGTAGGGAAGGAATGGCTCAAAGCGCAGGATTTGCGGTTGGTGGTAACGGTGAATGATGGCGGCGGCAAGCAGGTTCGGTTTTTGGATCGGAGCTTGGGCGATATGGATTATCGGGTGGAAGAGGTAGCAGCGGTGGACGATAGTTTGTGTGTGGTGAAGATGTATTTGTGTGGACGATTGGTCGACGTACCCTGGGGGGCGTGGCGGAATCACGGTTGTGTTGGGGATGGGTATCGGCTGCAGGTGTTTATCGACAATGCGGGCCGACATCCGGTGGGAATACGGAGGATTGCTTGCACATTTTGGGAGGGGAATGGTGAGGTGTATGGGTTGGTGAACCCACGCATTCCGTAAAAGTGGACATCCGGAATGGGGATTAAGGGAAATCGCGGTAAATGACTAAATTCGCAACTCATGGAAATCCTATCGCAGTTGATTTTTGCCTTGATTTTGGGCGTGGGTATTTGGATGTTTGCTGGGCGTGTGCAGTTCATCCGCAGGAATATTTTGTTGGGGAAGGACGTTGATTTGTCTGACAATCCTGCCGCACGGTGGAAGCAGATGTTGTGGGTGGCGATGGGACAGAGTAAGATGGTAAAACGTCCGGTGGCCGGATTTTTCCATATTTTGGTGTATGCGGGGTTTGTTTTGATCAACATTGAGGTATTGGAAATTTTGATTGACGGGTTATTTGGCACGCATCGCTTTTTCGCCCATTATTTGGGGTCGGTGTATGACGTTGCGATCGGTTTCTTTGAGATTTTGGCTTTTGGTGTGTTGGTGGCTTGTGTGGTGTTTTTGGCGCGACGATATGTGACCAAGGTGCCGCGATTACAGATGAATGAGTTGAAGGGGTGGCCGATGAAGGATGCCACGATCATTTTGGTGGTTGAGATTGTATTGATGGGGGCTTTGTTGAAGATGAATGCGGCGGAGCAGGTGTTGGTGCAGAATGGGGTGATGGAGGGACATGGAAGCTTTCCGATCAGTCAGTATTTGGTGGGATTTTTTGATGGATTTTCGAACGACACGTTGCATTTGATAGAGCGAATTTGTTGGTGGTTCCATTTTGTGGGGATTGTTATTTTCTTGAATTATGTGCCTTACAGTAAGCATTGGCATATCATCATGAGTTTTCCGAATGTGTATTACACGCCGTTAAAGCCCAAGGGTTCTGTCGAGAACTTGGATTATGTAACAACGGAGGTAAAATTGATGATGGATCCGGCGGCGCAGCCGCCGGAGGGCTATGAACCGCCCAGCGGTTTTGGTGCTAAAGATGTGCAGGATTTGACATGGAAAAACCTCATGGATGCCTACACTTGCACCGAGTGCGGTAGATGTAGCAGTGTTTGTCCTGCCAACCAAACCGGCAAGTTGTTATCGCCAAGAAAGGTCATGATGGACACGCGCGATCGATTGGAGGAGGTAGGAAACGGCATCGATGCCGCGAAAAAAGCTGGCACGGCCATTGAGGGCAGATATGAGGATGGCAAAGATTTGCATAGCTATATTTCTTCGGAGGAATTGTGGGCTTGCACAACCTGTAATGCCTGTGCTGAGGCTTGTCCTGTAAACATCAACCCGGTAGATATTATCGTTCAGATGCGTCAGTACCAGGTGATGGAAAAGAGTGCCGCACCGAGTGAGTTGAATAACATGTTCACCAATCTGGAAAACAATGGGGCACCTTGGCAGTTCAACCAGATGGACAAAGCCAATTGGGTTCAGGGTTAAGTCTTTTTATTGTCTCGTTTCATCATTGCGCTGCACTGTTTGTGGGGAAACGGCCGTAGCGGTTGGATATCTGTAAAAAAGGGGTGAATCCCTCGGAGTTTTGTCGTATTTTTGAAGGGCAATGAACACTATTCATTTATTATCTTTTTTGGGTGGCCAAGAAATGATTGTCCTTTTGGTGCTCGTTTTGTTGCTGTTCGGCGGCAAAAAGATTCCTGAGCTAATGCGCGGTTTGGGCCGTGGCGTAAGAGAATTTCAAGATGCCAAGAATAACGTTGGCAACGAGATTCGCAAGGGAATGAACGAAGAGCCAAAAGACAACAAGGAGTAATCTTGAAGCACTACAGCCGGATTTCATTAATTCGGGAAGACCTGAATGCGGGCCACATTTCATGTGTGTCCATGGTAGAATATTACCTAAAGAATATTGAATCTCAGCAACATCTAAATGCCTTTTTGGAAGTTTGGGGCGAGGAAGCCATCGAACGGGCCAAGGCCATCGATGAGAAAGTAAAGGAGGGCACAGCGGGTCGGTTGGCTGGTTGCGTCATTGCCTTGAAAGACGTGTTGGCATACAAAGATCATCGCGTGGGATCATCGTCGAAAATTCTAGAAGGGTTTACTTCCATTTATTCTGCTACCGTAGTTCAGCGATTGCTGGATGAAGATGCTATATTCATTGGCAGAACCAATTGCGATGAGTTTGCGATGGGTGCGAGCAATGAGAATAGTGCATTTGGTCCTGTGTTGAATGCGGTCGACAATACGCGTGTACCGGGAGGTTCTTCGGGCGGCAGTGCTGTAGCGGTTCAAGCAAAAATGGCCCATGCGGCGTTGGGAACCGATACGGGCGGGTCGATTAGACAGCCAGCGGCGTTTACCGGTTTGTATGGGTTGAAACCCACCTATGGTTTGATATCTCGTTGGGGGTTGTTGGCTTATGCATCGAGTTTCGATCAGGTAGGTCCAATGACACAGAGTTTGGAGGATGCGGTCTTGTTGACAGAGATCATGGCGGGTCCAGACGGACAGGACGCCACGATGTATCAGCAGGCGGCGCCGAAATTTGGGCTTCCAGTGGCACCGGCGAAAGCCAAATTTGCCGTAATGAGAGAAGCTGTTGAAGGTGAGGGCATTGATGCGGAGGTGAAGCAAATGATGTTGGATTTGATTGCGAAGTTGGAAGCAGCGGGTCATGAGATCACCTATTTTGATTTCCCTTTGTTGGACTATATGGTACCGGCCTATTACGTGTTAACCACGGCGGAGGCTTCGAGCAATTTGTCGCGGTACTCAGGCATGTTGTATGGCAAGCGCAGTGCTTCGGCCCACGATTTGGATTCAACGTATACCCTTTCCAGAACGGAAGGTTTCGGCGAAGAAGTAAAGAGAAGAATTATGTTGGGTACGTTTGTGTTGAGCAGTGATCAATACGATGCGTACTATGATAAGGCTCAGCGGGTGCGACAAGTAATTCGTATGGAAACGGAGAAAGTGTTGGCGGGGGTAGATGCGATTTTGTTGCCGACCACCAGCACACCGGCGTTCAAGTTGGGTGAGAAAGCAGCCAATCCGGTGGCCATGTACATGGCGGATTTGTTGACGGTTCAGGCCAATTTGGCGGGTAATCCAGCGATTTCAATTCCAGCGGGTACCACAGCGGCGGGTTTGCCAATGGGGGTACAGCTGATGACGGGTTTGTTGGAGGAGAAGGCCTTGTTTGATTTATCGAAATTGTTGGAAGAAACTTTGGGATGAGTTTGAGAATTCGCATCTTCATAGTGTGGGTAATGGTATGTGGTTTGGCCATCGGTCAGAACGACGTACAGTTGCGACTCAAGACTTTGGAGGTTCGCGGGTTGCCATTTTTTTATAACAACGACATCGAGCTGACCATTTCTGATTGGTTAAAAAACGAAAACGAGAGCACATCGATTTTTTATGGTCGGATGCAGTATTACGGCGATCAAATCGACCGCACTGCGATCAAGTACGGGTTGCCTTGGTTTGTGAAATACATTCCAGCGGGGAGTTCGGGATACGAGCCCCGTTACCGCGATGAGAGTGGGGCTTCTGGCATGTGGCCGTTGAGTTATACGATTGGTAAAAAGTACAATTTACGTCAGACCGCACTGTTCGACGAACGTAGGGATCCCACAAAATCAACGGAAGCGGCTTGCTTGTATTTGCGTGATTTGTATGTGATTTACGGCGACTGGTTGAAGGTAATCACGGCCTTTCACATCGGACCGATTCGCTTGAACCAAGTCATTCATGAAATTGGCGGTGACTTGGATTTCAATCATATTTACGAGGCTTTGGAACCCCAGGAGCGGTTGCCGGTTATTCAATTTTACGCGGCGGTTGCGGTGTTGCATCACGCACAACAATATGGTATTCGTCCTATTGAGGTTGAGCAAGTGGAGGCAGTAACAGTATATTCAATAAATCGTGTGCTACCATTTCTTATCCTTAATGAAAAAATAGGGGTTAGTTTATCAGATTTACGTAATCTCAATCCAGAGTTCCGTGCCGATGCCATTCCGTACTTGGGAGAATCTTGCAGTTTCAAGTTGCCACGAAAATATGCTGATGCATTTGAAATGAAGAAAGATTCTTTTTCTATTTGGATAGACAGCAAGCCATTAATTTCACAGCAAATTTCAAAAGTTGACACTGTTCTTGTAGGAGATGGTGATTCTGCAGTTTCTGTTTTTGTTTCGAAGAACGACCGATCAGTATTGGATTCAACTGGAGTTACCCCACCTGTTCCAAAGACGGTGCTAAGCACATCACCTGATTTAAAGGTTTGGGTATATTACAAAGTAAAGTCCGGCGATGCGGTATATACATTAAGTGATATTTTTGATTGCACCCCGGAGCAAATGAAATCGTGGAATCATTTGCATAGCAATCAGTTGAATGTGGGAACTTTGCTTAAGTTCTATGTACCTGCCAAGCGCAAAACCTATTACGCAAAATTGAATTCATTCACCATTGCTCAGAAGCGCAACATTGCTGGGGCTGACTGATGAAACGTCTGTTGCTACTTGTTGGATTGATTGGTTTTCACCGCGCTTTATGGTCGCAGCAGGCTTCTGTCTGTGAATTTACGCCCGAACCGGTTGTGGTAGATGGTGTTTTGGGTGAGGCGGTTTGGCGCAATGCTCCAATGTTGGGTTACAAGACGAATGCACAGGGCGCTTTCATTTGGCAGGGCGATGAATCCATCGATCGGTTTATTCAGCAATATCCTTACGATACCTCGCGTTCTGAGACGCAGACGCGTTTTGCGATGGCCTTTGATGAAAAATTCTTGTATGCTGTATTCATTTGTGAAAATCGACATCCGGAGAAACCCTATGTGATACAGAGTTTAAAACGCGATTTTAGTGTCACCAACACAGACGCGGTGGTATTGACTTTGAGTCCTTTTAACGATGGACAGAATGGATTTTCTTTTGGGGTAACGCCGTTCAATTCTCAGCGAGAGGGATCGGTGGAAAACGGGGGAGGCTTTGGAGTAACA
>JBANFU010000036.1:0-7944 GCA_037975865.1 Bacteroidota bacterium | reverse complement strand
CCACAGGAACGTTCCTGAACGGCCTCATCCACATTGGACGTAAAAATTTCGGCGGAGGCAGAATGGGTGAACATGCTTCTGGCGGTATCACAGAGCAATTGGTCATGGCTGGTTTCACAACTGGTAGAATGAAAACCGGCACTCCACCACGGGTGGATGGAAGGTCGTTGGACTACAGCAAAATGGAAGAACAACCTGGGGATGAGGGACCGTTTAAATTCAGTTATTCCAATAGCACTACCCCATTATCGAAACAACGCAGTTGCTATATTACTTATACAAACGATGCGGTGCATGATGTGTTGAGGGAGGGGTTTGTTGACAGCCCCATGTACAATGGCAGCATTACGGGCCTTGGACCCCGCTACTGTCCAAGCATTGAAGACAAAATCAACCGCTTTGCAGAGAGAAACCGACATCAAATCTTTGTAGAACCCGAGGGATGGAATACCGTTGAAGTATATGTCAATGGATTTAGCACATCACTCCCGGACGATGTTCAACTCAGGGCTTTGAGACTGATTCCTGGATTTGAAAACGCCAAAATTTTCCGTCCCGGCTATGCCATTGAATATGATTTTTTCCAGCCCACACAACTCAACAACACACTCGAAACCAAACTACTCGGTGGATTGTACTTTGCTGGTCAAATCAACGGAACTACCGGATATGAAGAAGCAGCCTGTCAAGGGTTAATGGCTGGTATCAACGCTGCCTTGCGCGTTCAAGAAAAAGAGCCTTTTGTTTTGGGCCGACACGAAGCGTACATCGGTGTATTGATCGACGATCTGATCAATAAAGGTACTGAGGAACCCTATCGTATGTTCACCTCACGCGCGGAGTACCGAATTTCTTTACGACAAGATAACGCAGACGAACGACTCACTCCCAAGGGCTTTGCTATCGGACTGGCCACCCAAGATCGGGTAGATGCACTAAACAAAACCAATCAGGAAGCTAAAGAAATTGTCCAATTCCTCAATAAGACCAACATTACACCCGCAGAAGTTTCTGATTATTTGCCTTCGGATGTAGCCCCTATTACTGAGAAACAACGTGCCAATAAACTGCTCTTACGTCCACAAATTGAGCTAGACCACTTACTCGTCATACCCCACATTGGAGAAGCGTTGAACTCCTACCCTTTATTATCCAAGGAACGCGCCAGCATTTCCATCAAATACAAGACGTATATCGACAAAGAAATTGAGCTGGCCGACAAGATGCATCGTTTAGAGGACATCATCATCCCATCCAATTTCGATTATAAAAAGCTCAACAGCATTAGCATGGAAGCGAGAGAAAAATTGAGCAAGATCCAACCACAAACTTTAGGACAGGCCAGCCGAATTAGCGGCGTCAATCCGGCCGATATACAAGTATTATTGGTTTATTTTGGTCGTTAATTGAATGAAATACTTTGGTGTAATGAAACGAAAATTTGTTCACTCCTTAGGTAACGCAGGTGCTGTACTACTATTGTGTGGATCCCTTCAATATTGCGCCAATCCTGTACCACCTGCTGGAGGCGACAAGGACACCACCGCACCCGTTTTAGTATCGATTCAAAGTACCACAAAAGCCACTGAAACTACCTTATCACTTGAATTTGACGAGAATATAACCACCGTGGGCAACCTCGTCTATTCACCCCGAAGTAGGCAATCTTCATCACCCAATTCCACAACGGTTAAAGTCAAAAGGAACAGCGTTGATATCCGTGTACCTGAGAGTGCAAACTGTGTTTATCTCGACAATTGGATTGTGGATCTCAACGAAAAAAATCCCATCAAAAACAGTACGCTCTTACTGAATCAAGACAGTGGTGAAGTCATCGTCAAATTAAAAAACGCAAAAACAGAAAAAGCAAAATACGGCGTATATATTTTCAGGGATACACTGATCTATTATCCGCAACTAAAGAAAAATAATACCTACCATTTCCAAGGTCTTCCACAGGGTATTTATCAAACGGTTATTATCGAAAATGACAACAATCAGAAGATTGAAAATAACGAGTCATACAATGTTTTTTACAGTGTCAATAGGCCCCAAGATACACTATTCGTTACGTTATATCCACCCAAACGCAATTACAAATCTGCTTATTCGCTCACCCAAAATAACGGTCAATATTGCGTTATAGGATCCCCTGTTTCACATGCCTGGTTACTAGACTTGGATTCCATTTATATCAAACAGGATACTCTCCTATTTCCGCGGAAACATACAAACCAAATTCAGTATGATCTTGGCATTGATTCGTTTATTTCAACAACGCGTATATTCCAAAAACCCAATAATAAAAGTTTTGGAATCCTGGGTGGTGATACCCTACAAAGTTGGTTAGGTCTCTATGGATTCAATTCTATACGATATCACTCGTCGTTTTCTAAATCAAAGAATGACAGTATCAAAAGAACATACATTCAACTCAGTAAAATCAACATCCAAAACAACAGCGATTCAACGGTAAGTATCAAAATATTCAACAGTCAAATCAATTACATCGTTACGCTCAGAAACAAAGAACAAATGAATATCGTACTTCCAGAAGGTACTTACAATTGGGTTTCTTGGATTAACAGCCATCAAATTTCTAAATACCCATCACAACCTCTCAATATTGACGGATCCACCCTAGGTATAAACTTGGAAGAATACGAGGGAGAACGCTTTTACTTTTCAGCAAAGCCTTGGATTGTGAAAAAGAACCTCGACAATACGTTAATATTACCAGATTTGGGTTTGTATAATACTGGAATAACAACGAAATAATTTTCGTTTCACGTGAAACCCATTTCACACGAACGTTCGAATTTGTAATTGTGTTAACATCTACAAGACTATCAAGAGAATTAAACTCTGTACATGTGGGAATAGATTCCTAAAATTGAAGTTAATCACAGTCTCTATAAGAATGTTAAAATCATAGTTAAATTATTATTATTCAATTGTTTAACAAAAATAATCTGTTGACATAACTGTGAGTTTCAAACAGACAAGCCCTATTTTTTTGAGTTATCATCAAATCCACATAGCTATACTATATACTACGTAATATTCTTTTTTAAATGATTAAATCTTATTACTACTACATCTGTGTGGATGAGTGTGTAGGATGGTGGAAATAAGTGCGATGAGAAAATAACCTCAATGATTTAGATTTGTAACATGATAGAGAAGATTCAACAAATCCAACAGGAGGTTCTTGCTTATGTGTTTGATGGAAATCAAAAGGCAGAGCAATTTCGTTTGGCTTATCTATCAAAAAAAGGAATCATCACAGAATTGTTTGAGTCTTTCAAGACTTGTTCGGTTGAGGAAAAAAAATCGTTGGGCAGCGTTTTGAATCAATTGAAACGGGAGGCTGAAACCAAGTATCAGGATCAAAAAGAAAAAGAAGAGGCTCTTCAGGATCTGCAACAATCTACTGAGGATGTTTCTCTGCCTGTGTATCAATATCCAGCTGGATCATTACATCCTTTGCGCATTGTAGAAGATCGATTGTTGGAGATTTTTTATTCTTTGGGATTTGATGTTTCGGAGGGACCTGAAATTGAGGATGATTATCACAACTTTGGTGCTTTAAATTTTGCAGAAGATCATCCAGCGCGGGATATGCAGGATACTTTTTTTATCTCGGAGCACGTACTTAGAACCCATACCAGTTCGGTTCAAATTCGTGAAATGGAAAAGGGTAAATTGCCATTGCGCTTGGTTATGCCGGGTCGTGTTTATCGCAATGAAGCCGTCAGTGCTCGCAGCAATTGTTTTTTTCATCAGATAGAAGGATTATACATCGACAAAGGGGTGAGTTTTGCTGATCTGAAACAGACGTTGTATTATTTCGTGCAGCAATTTTTTGGTGAGGGTACCAAAGTCCGATTCAGATCGAGTTATTTTCCCTTCACAGAACCCAGTGCAGAAATGGATATTTGGGCGGGTTTGGATACCGAAGAAAATCGTCGTTTAACCAAAGGAACAGGTTGGTTGGAAGTATTAGGATGTGGTATGGTTCATCCAAACGTACTTCAATCTTGTAATATTGACCCGCAGGAATATTCAGGTTTTGCTTTTGGAATGGGCATCGATCGTATTACCATGTTAAAATATGGCATCACGGACATCCGCGATTTTTTTGTAAACGATGTAAGAATGTTGAAGCAATTTTCTGGTATTTAACTGATATTGAATTGATTTGACATCAACTAAAAAAATATTCTTTGCCTCAGATTTTCATTTGGGGATGCCCAATGAGGTTGTCTCGCTCAAACGAGAAAAGTTCATTGTTGAATGGTTAGAATATTGCGCACCGCAAGCGGATGCCATCTATTTGGTAGGGGATGTTTTTGATTTTTGGTTTGAATACAAGAAAACGGTTCCCAAAGGGTTTGTCCGATTTTTGGGCACGATAGCCAGTATTACGGATCGCGGGGTTCCTGTATACTTGTTTCCTGGAAATCATGATTTATGGATTTCTGATTATTTGGTGAATCAGTGTGGTGTAACATTGATATCGAATGAACATCAATTCAGTTACGGTAATAAAAAATTTTTCTTGCATCACGGAGACGGAATGGGACCCGGTGATTCATCGTATAAGCTATTGAAAAAAATTTTTACCGCTCGCTTCGCTCGCTTTATCTTTCAATGGATTCATCCCAACTGGGGCGTAGCCTTGGCACACGCCCTGAGTAAAAAAAGTCGCCTATCGCAAAACCCAAAAGAAGAACAGTACCTGGGCAATGAAAAAGAACACCTGGCCCAATTTGTATCGGCGCATTCCGCTACACCACAGGCCGCAGATTTTTATATATTCGGTCACCGTCATCTGGTTTTAGACGTAACCATAAACAACGCGCGATACATCAACCTGGGAGAATGGTTGCACGGAAGTCAATATGCAGTCTTCGATGGAGAATCCCTCCAACTCCTACAATGGCCGTCGCAACAAAAAGCCCCCGTTCAAAACAAGTAACCGAAACTTAGTTACAAATAACGCAACGGAACTTCCTGAATCAATCGGGCCGAAGAGAACAAAAACTATCGGTATCTTTGCAATCGCATGCTTGAAAAACTCGAAGCCGTTTATGCCCACTTTAAAGAAATAGAATTGCTGTTGAGCAGTCCTGAAGTGGCGAGCGACGTGAAACGGTTCACCAAATTGAACAAAGAATATCGCGATCTAGAGGAAATCGTACAGACCTATTTTGAATATAAAAATTGTGTCCATCGAATCGCGGAAGCGAGGGATATCCTTAAAAACGAAAAGGACAAGGAACTGCGCGATATGGCCAAGGAAGAATTGGACGAATTGGAGCCCTTGCAGATAGAGCTAGAAGAGAGAATACGCATTCAATTGTTGCCCAAAGACCCTGAAGATGCTAAACCCGCGGTGGTTGAAATACGCGCCGGAACTGGGGGTGACGAGGCGGGCATATTCGCAGGTGATTTGTTTCGGATGTATCAGCGGTATTGTGATGGCCTGGGTTGGCCCATTTCTGTGGTTGATGAAACCGAGGGAACAGCCGGTGGATATAGCAAAATCATTTTTGAAGTGCCTCATCCCGGAACCTATGGTGTGTTAAAATACGAAAGCGGTGTTCACCGTGTTCAACGGGTGCCAGCCACCGAAAGTCAGGGAAGAATTCATACTTCTGCGGTGAGTGTGGTGGTGATGCCCGAAGCGGAAGAAGTGGATGTTCAGTTGAATCCTGCCGATGTAAAAATGGAAACCAGTAGAAGTGGTGGTGCGGGTGGACAGAACGTGAACAAGGTGGAAACCAAAGTACAACTCACCCATATTCCTACAGGACTTGTGGTTGTTTGTCAGACCGAAAGAAACCAGCTCGGAAACCGAGAAAAAGCCATGAAGATGTTGGCGACGAAACTCTATGAAATCGAGTATACCAAACACATGGAGGCGATTTCTTCCCGACGGAAAACACTCGTTAGCACGGGTGATAGAAGTGCGAAGGTGAGGACTTACAATTATCCTCAGGGGCGGGTTACTGATCACCGCATTGGCCTTACGTTGTATAATTTGTCGGCCATCATGAACGGGGATATTCAGGAAATTTTGAATGCCTTACAAGTGGCAGAGAACGCAGAGCGACTCAAGGAAAGTCAATAAGTAACAAGTCTCGGAGAGGTCGCCGTAGCGAAAGCGAGTGGTTTACCTCTAGGGTCTCCTTTAAGGGAAAAAAAACAGAATCGGTTAAACCCCAGCGGCTTGTTGTGAAAGGCTGCGGTCTGTGTGTTGTCTGGGAGTGATTTTTTTGATAGTCACCCCTTTGCTGTTTGATTTTACGCTGCTTTTCATGGCTGTTTGTGTTTAGGTGTTGGTCCGATATACACAATAGACGAAACCTACCCCCAAAATGTTGTCGGAGAAAAGCGTAAAAAGGTCGAATATCGACCAAAGGCAAATGGTTGTCGTTGAAACTTAGAAAATACTGTCGAACACCTTTTTTCCATCGGTGTTGAGCAGGTAGTCTGTTGCGCAGCGCTCTGGGTGCGGCATCATGCCAAATACGTTTTTGGTGGCATTGGAAATTCCCGCGATATTGTTGAGTGATCCGTTGGGGTTGGCCTCATCGGTAAGGTTACCATCGGCGTCACAGTATCGGAAAAACACTTGTCCATTGGCTTCGATGCTGGCCAAGGTTTCTTCGTCGCAGTAGAATCTACCTTCACCGTGAGCGATGGGCACGCACAATACGTCGTTGGCATCGATTTTACGGGTTGCAATCAAATCGGTATTGCCGGCTTTGAGGTAAACGTTTTTGCAATTGAATTTCATGTTGGTATTGCGAAGCAACGCGCCTGGCAGAAGGCCACTTTCGCAAAGGATTTGGAACCCGTTACAGATACCCAAAACGAAACCGCCTTTTTGCGCATGTTCGGCTACGGCTGTCATGATGGGAGATAGTTTGGCGATGGCTCCTGAGCGCAAGTAGTCGCCGTAGGAGAAACCACCGGGCACAAAAATGTGGGTACAACCTTGCAGGTCTGTGTCTTTGTGCCAGAGCTTGAGCACGGGCTCACTTGTGTAGGTTTGCAGCACCTTGATTAGGTCTTGGTCGCAGTTTGAGCCAGGGAAAATGACAACACCGAACTTCATGTTGGTGCAAAGGTACATTAATTGTTTTGGTTGATGGCGTCTTTGTTTAACAAACCCAAGGCCATCAATGCGTAGTAGTTCACCGCTCTGATGGGGGTATACTGAAACCCATTTAATTGGTTGGCATGAAGGGTTTGGTAGGTGCTATTTTGAAATGAGGAGGTGATACTATCGCTGGGGATGGGGGCGGGCAGGCCAAGTGTTTCAAGGGTTTTGCTGGCGAAGGTGACCAGGTGTAATAGTGCACCCTTGAGGGCGATGTGCGGTTGTTTGGCACCCATTGCATCGGAGAGCTGATTGAACAGGTGTTGGTATTTTAAGTTTTCGGCGATGCACAAGTAGCGATGTGACCACAGGTTATTTTCGTACAGGTGAAGCATGAGCTTGGCCACGTCCTCAACGCCTACAAACCCGTTGCTACCGATGGGGTAGAAGGGCATGCCTTTCAAAATCATGTGGTAGAGTTGGTTTGAACCGGTTTTGCCATCGCCGTAGCCCAAAATGATGCCGGGGTTGACCATCGTTACTTGTAAACCTTCTTCGCTGCCTCGCCATACTTCTTGTTCAGCCAGATTTTTGCTGATGGCATATTGGCTGTTGTATTTGCTTTCAACCCAATCGGTGTTTTCGGTAATGGGCGCTTCGTTTTCGGTTCTGCCGATAGCCGCTACAGAACTTGCATAAACCAATTTGGAAATGTTGTTTTTAAGGCAGGCATTGACCACATTTCGCGTACCGATGACATTGTTTTGCATCAAAGCATCTCTGTCTTTCCGTTCAAATGATACTTTGGCTGCACAGTGAAAAACCACATCCAC
>JBANFU010000025.1:0-11542 GCA_037975865.1 Bacteroidota bacterium | reverse complement strand
GCAGTGGTTGAAGAGGCTGCTGCCGGTGGTATCATCCTAACGGCTAGCCACAACCCAAAACAATGGAACGCCCTGAAACTTTTAAACCACAAAGGGGAGTTCATCTCCGCTGCTGATGGTGCCATGGTCTTGGAATTGGCCGAAAGCAACGAAATTGCCTTCGCCAGCGTGGATCATTTGGGGAGTCGCACAGTGAAAGACTTTTTACCCATGCACATCCAAAAAATCATGGATTTGCCATTGGTGAAGCGAGACCTCATCGCGGCGCAAAAATTTAAAGTGGCCATCGATGCGGTGAACAGCGTAGGCGGAATTGCTGTGCCTGCTTTGCTTAAAGCATTGGGGGTGGAAGAAATTGTTGAAATCAACTGTGAACCCACCGGACATTTTGCACACAACCCTGAGCCATTGCCGGAGCACCTCGGACAAATCGCATCGGAGGTAAAATCTGCCAAATGCGATTTGGGTATTGTTGTAGATCCCGATGTAGACCGTTTGGCCTTGATTTCAGACGACGCCGAAATGTTTGGTGAAGAATACACCTTGGTGGCGGTTGCCGACTATTATCTCAAGCATACGCCAGGACCAACCGTAAGCAATCTTTCCAGCACGCGTGCTCTGAGGGACATCACAGAGAAAGCCGGACAGCAATACGAAGCCAGCGCGGTAGGAGAAGTGAACGTGGTAGAGAAAATGAAGGAAATCGGTGCTGTGATTGGGGGCGAAGGAAACGGTGGAATCATTGTACCTGAACTACATTACGGCAGAGATGCCTTGGCAGGAATCGCCCTGTTCTTGAGTCACCTAGCCGAAACCGGACTGAGTGCCTCGGCTTTAAGAGCTACCTATCCCAACTATCGCATGTCTAAGAATAAAGCCGAATTGCAGGCTGGGACCGATGTAGATGGTATCTTAGAGAAAATCCAAAAGAAGTATAAAAAACAGCCAATCAACACCGTCGATGGCGTAAAAATAGAGTTTGACAAAGATTGGGTTCACCTGCGTAAGAGCAACACAGAACCCATCATACGTATCTATGCTGAGAGTGACAGCATCAACACAGCCGAGAATCTCACCCGCAAGATTTTGCAGGATATCGGCGACCTACTTAACTAAAAAATAGCCCTATGGCAATGCAATGTGGTATCGTGGGACTGCCCAATGTTGGGAAATCCACCCTCTTTAATGCAGTATCCAGCGCCAAAGCGCAGTCTGCCAACTTTCCATTCTGTACAATTGAGCCCAACGTAGGCACAATCACTGTTCCTGACATTCGCATGAATAAATTGGCCTCGCTGGTTAATCCCCAAAACTTGGTACCTACCACCATCGAAATCGTGGACATCGCGGGTTTGGTAAAAGGCGCCAGTAAGGGCGATGGATTGGGGAACCAATTTTTGGGCAACATTCGAAATACCAATGCCATCTTACACGTTTTACGTTGTTTTGATGACGATAATATCATCCACGTGGATGGATCTGTGAATCCGGTGCGCGACAAAGAAATTATCGATACCGAATTGCAGCTGAAAGACCTCGAATCACTGGAAAAAACCATTGCCAAGATTCAAAAGCAAGCCAAGGCGGGCGACAAAGACGCGGCCAAATTGTTGGAGGTGAGTGAGGCCTATCAAGCCCATTTGCTCACAGGGAAAAATGCTAGAACCCTGGATATGGAGCCCGAGAAAAAGGCGCTGATTAAGGATTTGAATTTGCTTACCGACAAACCCGTTTTGTACGTTTGCAACGTAGATCCCGATAGTGTGAACTCAGGAAATGCCTATGTTGAGCAGGTGAAACAAGCCATTGCCGGTGAGCAAGCGGGTATCATTTTGATCTCTGCCGCCATTGAAGCAGAAATTGCTGATTTGGAGAGTTTCGAGGACCGACAGATGTTCTTACAGGAAATGGGATTGGAGCAAAGTGGGGTAGAGAAATTGATTCATGCGGCCTACAAGCTGTTAAATTACATCACCTATTTCACCGTGGGTGTAAAGGAGGTTCGTGCATGGACCATTACCGAAGGGACAAAAGCACCGGGTGCAGCGGGTGAAATTCACTCGGATTTTGAGAAAGGCTTCATCCGTGCGGAGGTAATCGCATACGACGACTATATTCATTACGGCTCAGAAGCTGCTTGCAGAGAGGTAGGAAAGTTGCGTGTAGAGGGAAAAGAATACGTAGTGAAAGACGGGGATTGCATGCATTTCCGATTCAACGTATAACGGAACGCCGCGCAGCCTGCAGTCAATAGCATCGGGTACTCCCCAGATTACAGGAAGTTACACAATCACACTTCGGGAACGTATGGGGTGTCTTCGCTCAGGTACAATGGTGTTTCCCCGTATTTTACTTTGTAGAGTTTTTTGATGTAGGACCAACAATGGGTCTGAAAATCTCCGACGCGGTCGCGAATTTTCTGCGAGCCAACGGGCTTGCCGCCTCGCTGTAATTCCGTGAACGACCTGCGAACGGGTTCGATGATTTGCTCACTCAAATAATCGGCAAAGTAGTTCCCCGCTTTGGTACATCGATCTTGAAGTCGGGCGGTGAGCACTTCTTGTGCCTCGGCTATTTCTTCGGCATTGGGCAATCGGTCAAGATCTTCAAATTGCGTTTCGTGTTCCTTGAATATTTGTCCGATTGATCGCTGGAACTTCTGTGCTGTGGCTTCCAGTTCTTGGAACTTCAAACGAATGGGCGAGAGTTCGGCGTATTTGGCCGAAATTTTACTGCTTTTTTCTTTGGAGATGGCGATCATCATGCCGTTGAATTCGTAGCTGATCTGTCGCACACTGTATACTTCTAGCAATTGCTGTTTTTGGAATAACTGTCGTTTTTCTTCCAATATTTCCCAGAGATCGCGCGATTTGGCTTGGTTCTCATGGAAGTGAAGAATGCGTGCATCGCTCAGAATGTTTTGGGCGCGAATGGCGGTGAGCAATACCAGCGATTCTAGACGAGTGCATCGACTCAACGCTACATAAACCTGTCCGGGAGCAAAACTCTTTCCCGCATCAATCATGGCTTTGTCGAAAGTGAGTCCTTGGCTTTTATGGACGGTGATGGCCCATGCCAGCCTCAATGGGAATTGTTCAAAGCTACCAATTTCCTCTTGCTCCACGGATTCATCGGTGGCATTGAATTTATAGCGTAGGTTTTTCCAGGTTTCCCTTTCTATTTCGATGGGCGCTTTTCCATCGTTGCAATCGATGAATAGGGTGTCACCAGCGATGCGTTTTACGGTGCCAATTTTACCGTTATAGTATCGCTTTTCATAGGATGTGTCGTTTTTAACAAACATCACTTGCGCCCCCTCTTTGAGTCGAAGAATGCCTTCTGTTGGAAAACTCCCCTCAGAAAATTCTCCGGAGACCTTGGCTACATATTGTTTTTCGGCCGCTTCAATTTTGAGTAGTTCTTTTTCATTGATGGCATCGGCTTGTTTGTTGTGGGTAGTGAGTGTTATCCAACCAGGTTCTTGAGGTTGGAAATCGGGTTGTATGCGTTCCGATAAATTTTCATAATCCCAACTTTCCATCTGATTGCTGCGGATTTGATTGAGTAAGTTGATGAACCCACGATCGCTTTGACGGTAAATGGTTTTCAACTCGATGGTTATCATTTCCAACGCGGGGAAGCATTTGGCAGAGAAGAAAAATTCGGTGCTGTAATGTTGGTAAATGAGGCCTCTTTCCATTTCAGTGACCACCGGGGGCAGCTGCATCAAATCACCGATCAACAGCAATTGTACACCGCCAAACGGTTTGGAACTGCTACGGGCAAATCTCAATGCA
Source organism: Bacteroidota bacterium (assembly GCA_037975865.1). Classification (GTDB taxonomy): domain Bacteria; phylum Bacteroidota; class Bacteroidia; order NS11-12g; family UBA955; genus UBA955. Next base: position 7,745 of record JBANFU010000025.1, on the reverse strand, counting down.
TGATCGATGACATCGAATAAATCGGCCCGAACCATGGAAATTTCATCAATAACCAACAATTCCAGGGATTGAAAAATGTCGCGTTTGGCTTTGTTGTAGTGAAAATGCTCCCGAATCATCACGGCATTGTTCGCCAAATTGGGGTCCACGGATTCATTGGTTGGCACGAAGGCGCGCGTGGGGAGTCCAAACATGCTGTGAATGGTACTTCCGCCCGCATTAATGGCAGCAACCCCCGTGGGTGCTACCACCACCGTTTTCTTGGTCGTGTTGGCCAATAAATTTTTCAGGAAAGTGGTCTTCCCGGTACCCGCCTTTCCCGTTAGAAACAGGTGTTGATGGGTGTCGTTCACGAAGGCATAGGCCAACGAGGCTTCGTCGTTCGTTGTATTGTTTTGCGGCGATGCCATTAGTATGCGATTAGTTCCTCCAACACGGTTTTCAAACGTGGCCAGGGTAGGAAGTGGTCTTCCAATGATTTTGCCAACGGTACCGGGGTGTCGAGGCTTCCCAGTCTTTTTACGGGAGCATCCAAGTGCTCAAATGCGTGTTCGGAAATCCACGCGGCAATGTCGCTGGCGATACTGCCCGTGAGCGTGTCTTCGGTCAAGACCAAGACTTTGCCTGTGGCCTTCACTTGGCTCAAAACCGTTTCTTGGTCCCATGGGAGTAGTGTGCGCAGATCAATAACCCTGCCGTGGAATTGATGTTCTGCGATGCATTCCAGTGCTTTGTGAACGCCCCATCCATAAGTGATGATGCAAAAATCATCTCCCAGATTGTGTACAGTGGCGGATTGCTCATGAATCATGAAGGGGTCTTCCGGCACCGCACCGGAAATACTGCGATACAAGAGTTTGTGTTCAAAGAACAAAACGGGGTTGGGGTCTTCTATGGCTCGTAGCAACAAGCCTTTTGCATCAGCAGGGTTGCTGGGATAGTATATTTTTAGCCCTGGCGTATGGTAAAACCAAGCCTCGGTACTTTGGCTGTGAAAAGGACCCGCTTGCACACCCGCGCCAGTGGGCATCCGCACCACCACGTCTGCGGCCTGTCCCCACCGGTAATGACTTTTGGCCAGGTTGTTTACAATTTGATTGAATCCACAAGTGACAAAATCTGAAAATTGCATTTCTACCACAGCCTTTTGCTTGGCGATACTCAAGCCGTAGCCGGCGCCCAAAATAGAACTTTCAGTGATGGGGGTGTTGCGAACACGGTCTTTGCCAAATTTCTCAACAAATCCCTCCGTGATTTTGAATACACCGCCATACTCAGCCACATCCTGTCCCATAATGACCAATGATGGATGTCGTTCCATGCCCTGCTCAAGACCCTCTTTGATGGCATCTACCAAACGCAGCTCGCGATCAACCTTTTCTACGGTGTGTGAGGTGATTATGTCTAGTGGCTGCTGATACGGTGCAAACATATCGGCCAATTCCTCCTTTGTATTTGGGATAACTTCTTCTTCGGCAAAGGTGGTTTCCAGTCCTTGTTCGATTTCTTCCATGAACTCGGTGCGATAAGCATGGATCAGGTCTTGATTGAGCACGCCTTCACTGAGTAGATAAGCCTCAAAATTGGTGAGGGGGTCTTTCTGTCCCCATTCATCAAACAGGTGTTGCGGTACATATTTTACGCCGGATGCCTCTTCGTGTCCACGCATCCTGAATGTGATGGCCTCCAAAATGATGGGGCGTGGATTTTTTCTGAGCTCTTCTGCCCAATGATGAGCGGCATGATACACCTCGAGTATGTTATTGCCGTCGACTTGTATGGCTTCCATGCCGTAGCCGATGCCTTTGTCGATAAACTGTCTGCAGCGAAACTGCTCGTTAGACGGTGTGCTTAGTCCGTAACCGTTGTTTTCGATGAGGAAGATGACGGGGAGTTGCCACACAGCGGCCACGTTGAGGGCCTCATGGAAATCGCCTTCGGATGTACCCCCATCGCCAGAAAAGGCAACTGAGATTTTTTGTCGGCCCTGCAATTTGTGTGAAAGGGAGACCCCGTTGGCAACCCCAAGCATGGCGCCGAGGTGGGAAATCATCCCCACGATGGCATAGTCGTTGGTACCAAAGTGGAAGCTTCGCTCCCGACCTTTGCTAAATCCCGATTTTTTGCCTTGCCACTGAGCAAAGAGTTTTCCAAAAGGGATGCCACGGGTGGTGAAAACGCCCAAGTTTCTGTGCAAGGGCATGATGTATTCATCGGGATCCAACGCCATGGTTACGCCCACTGATATGGCTTCCTGTCCGATGCCACTGAACCATTTTCCTACCTTTCCTTGGCGCAATAACACCAGCATTTTTTCTTCAATCATTCGCGGTTTGAGCAAGCCGCGGTACAATTGCAATAATTCGGTGTTGTTGAGTTCTTTACGATTGAATTTCACTTTGGCGCACGTTAAAAGGGTGGAATTTCAAATTTACGAAGCAAAAGTGGCCCAAAATGCGGTCGTAGGAGGAGTTATTCATATAATTCTCACATTTTTACATTTTTCTTTGCAACCATTTCTCTTTTGTGCGTCATAATACCGAAGCTACTTGCTAAACAACAATGATATCATAGCCGGATGTGTCAACAAAGACCGAATCGCCCAGAAAGCTCTTTACGAGAAATACGGTGCCAAGATGTTCGGTTTTTGTTTGAGATACTCAAACAGCCGCGCGGATGCTCAGGACTTGTTACAAGATGGTTTCATCAAGGTCTTTGACAGCATAACCACCCTGAAAGATCCTTCACAGTTGGAAGGATGGATGAGTCGGGTCTTCATCAACTTGGCACTCTCAAAATTTAGGAAATCGTCGCGCGGACCTGTGATGGTCGAAGTCGCTGATGTTTCAGACGAAGCCACGGAAGAATTAACTGTGGAATCTGAACCCCTAGAAATTGAAGTGGTGCTACAATGTTTGATGGCACTCCCTGAAAATTATCGCATGGTCATCAACTTGTATGCCATCGACAAATTATCGCACAAAGAGATTGCAGAATCACTCGGAACCACCATCTCCAATAGTAAAAGTCTCCTTCACAGGGCGCGCGTGTTGTTAAAAGAATTGGTTGAACAACAAAAAAACAAGGACACTGGAAAACAGTAATAAACATATCGACAATTGGTTGAGCCAGCAATTCGAGGATTTTACCCCGAATCCCGATGCTGGACTGTGGCAGTCGATAGACTCTGCCCTTGACCGCAAAGAACGCCGGAGCAAATTCATATGGTATTGGTTGGCTGCCGGCGTTCTCTTGTCAGTGGTAGGTGCTGGATTATTGCAGTGGAATTCTTCGCATAAAGGAAATCGGACGGCTTCTGTGGCCCAAGTCCAAAACAAAAATCAAAGGGCGTCTGGTAAAAACCCGGAAGCTCGCTCTATAGAAACACCCGCGCTGGATGATGCCCTGGTATCCAACCAAAAATCGGCGGATAAACCTTTAGAAATGGCGAAAACGGAGCGTGTAATTCGGAAGTCAACCCACAGTGAACCACGCAAGGTGAACATTGAGGTGCCCCGCCCAAATGCCTTGGAGCAGGTAACAGAACGTGAAAACAATTATTCCCTCGATGTACAGCCGATGAACATAGACGCCATGTGGTTTGATGGAATGGGTGAAGGTGGAATTTTGCTGTCTCAAACACCGGCATTGGCATGGAATCGCGCCGCAAGAAAGTCGTTGATGCCAGGCCGTTGGAGTGTTGAAATGGGTGTGGATGCCAACCAAACAGGCTTGGTTTATCGCGCCAAAAATGACTACGCCAATTACATCCACAAGAATTACTTCGATCGGATGAAATCGGGTGAGTTTGCGTTGAGCGCCGGGCGTGTTCAAGGAGCGTTGTTATATCAAATAACCCCAAAACATGCGGTGAAGGTGGGACTTGCTTATGCAGAGAACCGCACCTTACAGCGATTTGATTTCCGCGATAGTATGCCGGCCACGGTAATTCAAGGTCAGAAAGCCGATGCGTTGGGATATTATCCCATCTTTGGATATTTGGGATTGGGCCCTCAGGTCAATTTTGAGTCTCAATCTACCTATACCATGCTTTCTATCCCAGTCGGGTACACGGGGCATTTCCTTTGGAAGAAAGGCTTGAGTGTTACGCCGGAGGTGTTGGTATCGGCGAACCGTTTGGGTGTATCGGCGGGTGCGCAAACCCTCGACTACCAAACCCTGATGCAAAAATCACAAGACGCCAGTCAAATGCGGGCTTGGGTGATGGGCATGCGCGTTGCGATGGGTATTGAAAAGCGTTTGAATTATTCACATGCCATTGGATTGCGTTTGAATGCGCAGTCGATGCTGAGTCCTATGTATGTCCCAAATGCCGCTCTTCAAAGTAGGGGCTGGTCTGCGGGTTTGTCGGCCCATTATTCATGGAGGATCCAATAATTGAAGAAAAAGTGTTACATATGGTATAAATTGCACAAGATGAGTTTGCGTTTTGTAGTCGCATTGTGCTCTGTCTTGTGCATTTCGGCGCAAGCGCAGGTGCTTCAGCCTTTGGGTTCGGGATTGCCCGCCAAGGTTGTAGCATCTTTTGCTGCCGGTGACGAGTATTTGGCCCTCTTCGAAGAAACGTCTACGGCTGAGGTGAATGATTTCACCATGGCTCGTTGGAATGGCGTAAATTGGAGTTATTACACGGGATTAACGACCCCCGCACCGGTGAAAACGGTGAAAGGGACATATAATTTTCATTCTATTGCTTTGTACCGCGATACCATGTATGCGGCGGCCTACATGGCCAATGCGGAGCGTGACGCTGATGTGCCAGTGAGTCACTTGTATAAATGGAACGGTTTCAAATGGGTGCCTGAAGTGGGTGTGGTAGATACGCGCAACAACGGGATTATCGCCATGACGGTTTTTGATAACAAGCTGATTGTGGCAGGGTTGTTCGACAATACGGTGAATGGAAGTCCGGTTCAGAACATTGCCGCCTACAATGGTAGCAGTTGGTCGTACTTGGGAAACAGTGGGACCACACAAGGTACGGATGGTGTCATTCGATCCTTGGCTGTGGTGGGAAACCGACTATACATCGGTGGAGATTTTCAAACGTTTGCGGGAACATCAACCGGAAACATCGCCTATTACACAGCGGCCAATGGAGGTTGGGGTGGCGTGGGTTCTCCCTTTGTGGGTGAAATTTTGGAATTGGGCGTTTTCGACGGCAAAATTGCCGCATTGGGGAAAGACGGCGCTGGGAATAAAAAAATCGCCATTTTTCAGGGTACGTGGTCTGCTCCTTTGGGCTTTGATTCCTTCAGTGTGAGTGAGCCCAATACGCTTATGGGATCGGGTACTGATTTGTTGATTGGTGGTACGTTTGTAAAAAATGGGAATGGAACATCCCTGTTGGTATATAACGGTGCCAATTTACAATTCACTGGAAATAGGATTTCGGGGAACTTTACGCTTGGGCAGCGGGGCGACGGGGCCTTTATCTGGGGTGATTTCCGCGAGCACAATACCGACCTACAGTATTTCTCAAAGATCGAACCCGAATCAGGAAATTTGGTGGGGGATTTGTTTTACGATATCAATTCAAATTGCATCAAGGATGATGGCGAGGTTGGATTGGTGTCGAGGATGGTTCGCTTGGAGAACAAGACATCAGGAGAGATTAATTTTGCGGTGACCGATGCCAACGGTCACTTCACCATCGCCTTGGCCTCAGGGGATTACAATTTAAGTACGATTGCCGGTAAGCATCTATACTCGGTTTGTTTGGGTAACACAACGGCAAGAATTCGCAAAGGGGTATACAGTTACGTGACGTTGGGACAGTATCAGCAGCCAACATTGAGTGATTTGGAGTTGGGGATGGATGTCATTGTTCCGGCCGGTGCTGTAGCGGGTGACGAGGTACGTGTATTGGTGAAGATTGTGAACCACGGTGGGACAGCGGTAACCAATGGTACAGTTCATGTGAAACACCCTGCAACGATAACCGCATTCCAGAGTTCGCCCGAGCCCGACAACTATGTTGTGGGCGAGGCTATATACGCCATCAGTAATTTGCCAGCCTTTGGTACCCAATACTTGGAAATTTTCACACGCATCCCTACAACCGCTGCTGTGTCTGATCAATTTGAATTCTCTGCCAAGACGGGCACCGGTATTTTACAAAAGGATGTGGATGTTGCCGACAACGAAGCCAAAGACGCGATTGGATTGTCGCGCCGCGGTGGCTTAGTGGAGGTGATGAAGCAGAGTTTACAGGGCGATACGGTTGATTTCCGTAGCAAGCAGTGGGAGTACCGAGTTGATTTCAGAAACGTGAGTACCACCCTTGTGAAACGGGCTGTATTGGTTGATACGTTGGATGCCAATCTGCCGTTGTTGCGTTTGGAATTGCTCTCTTTTTATCCAACCAAAGCATCGTATACCATAGAAAAGGGACGGGTTCTTGTGATTGATTATCCGGAGGCCAACTTGAGTGCCTTTGAGGCGAATCCATCGGGAAGCGTTGGATTTGCGAAGTATCGCGTTCAAACCTATCAAACATTGCCCTTAAAAACGGTCATCAACAACCGCGCAATGGTCGATTTTGACAGCAAATGGCAGGCTTATTCTAGTAATTGCGCCGTGAGTTTGCTCGATAAATTCGCCCGCGTTTCGGTAATAAAGACATCCTTGCGCGTATACCCCAATCCGGCCACAGCTGAGGTTTGGATACAGTCTTTCAATGGGGGTGTGCATGATTCTTGGCAAATGATGAATCACATGGGTGTATTGGTTCGTGAGGGTGCCGCTGGCCAAGGGGATGTTCGCGTGGATGTTCGTGGGCTCAGTGCGGGTCTTTACACCCTGAAGATGGGTGGAGCCACGGCCACGGTGATGGTGCAATAATTCTAGAAGTATTTTTTGGCGAATCGATAGAGGTTGACATTGCCACTGTGCATCTCAATCGTCAGTTGTTGTTTGATTGAAGGGATGGAAAGGTCCTGCATGCGGTGTCTTTGCACCAGGCGGAGGACTTTATCGGCCAGCAACGTTTCTTTTCTATCGTTGGATATGCCCTGTTGTTGGTGTTTTTCAATGGCTTCGCTCAATGCCTGAATCCCTACGCCTTCCATAGCAACGGTATTCACCACGGGAGACTCCCAGGCGCCATTCCCCACCCGATAGTGGGCCAGTTTTTTTAGGTGGTTGGCGAAGGCCTCGGCTCCTTCGCGGTCACTTTTGTTCACCACGAAGATGTCGGCAATTTCCATGATGCCACTTTTTAGGGTTTGTACTTCATCGCCGCTTTCGGGTACGGTGACCACCACGGTTGTGTCGGCGATGCCTGCAATTTCTATTTCACTTTGTCCAACACCCACCGTTTCAATGATAATATGGTGAAATTGGGCATGTTTTAACACATCACAGATTTCGATGATGCTGGCGCATAATCCACCCAGGGATCCTCGGGCGGATACGCTGCGGATGTAGACATTCGGATCTAGGAACAAGCCGGGCATTCGAAGCCTGTCGCCCAGCAACGATCCCAAATTGAAGGGGCTTGAGGGGTCAACGGCCACGATGGCTGTTTTTAAATTTTGACTGCTCCAATGGAGTGCGAGGGCATTGACCAGACTGCTTTTTCCAGCGCCTGGCGGACCTGTTATGCCAATTACCGGCGTGCGCCCCTGGAGCTGCTCAAGCAGCTCCAGGGCGCTGGGATGTTGATTTTCCACCCAACTGATGGCGCGCGCAATGGCCCTTTCTTGGCCTGCGGCGATGGTTTC
>JBANFU010000180.1:0-9160 GCA_037975865.1 Bacteroidota bacterium | reverse complement strand
TCTATCAACTGATTAGATTTTATTCCAAATCTTTCAATAACATTTTTTAGGTCTAATTCAATTCCTAAATATAGAAATAAATAAATTATCATTACTATTATGATTACTCCAATTACCAAGTAGTTTTTCATAATTATCTTCTTCTATTACTAAATGACGAACCACTACTTGAATGCCATGCCTCCCTCTTGTTTACTGGGTAAAAATTTTTCTATCGGATAGAACCGAAGAGAATTACATAAACGGAATTTTGCAAACGGTGGCTTTGAGCAATTTGCCACGCACTTCAATGTAGATTTCAGAACCTGCCGCAGAAAACTCACTTTTTACATAACCCAAACCAATGGCTTTGTTGAGGCTGGGACTCATGGTTCCGCTGGTTACTTCACCAATTACGGCACCGCTGGCATCGCAAATGGGGTAATGCTGACGGGGAATTCCCTTATCGACGAGCTCAAAACCAACCAACTTTTTGGTGGGCTTGTTGTCTTTGATGGCTTTGTGGTGTTCGCTCATCATGAACGGATGATTGAATTTGGTGATCCAACCCAATCCTGCTTCAATGGGAGAGGTTTCATCGTTGATGTCGTTGCCGTACAAGCAAAATCCTTTTTCCAATCGCAGGGTATCGCGGGCACCCAAACCGATGGGCTTGATGCCAAACTCGGCACCGGCCTCGAAAACTTTATCCCACAGGGTACGCGCATCGGCATTTTTTACATACAATTCAAATCCACCCGCGCCGGTGTAACCCGTGCAAGAGATGATGAGTTGCAAGCCTGCCAATTCACCTTCCACGAAATGGTAGTAGGGGATTTCCGAAAGGTTAACGGCCGTTAATTTTTGAAGGGCTTCTGTGGCTTTGGGACCTTGAATCGCCAACAAGCTGTATTCTGGACTTACATCGGTGATGGTTGCACCAAAGTTTTTGTTTTGTTCATGAATCCACGCCAGGTCTTTGTCGATGTTGCCGGCATTGATCACCAACAAGTATTTTTCTGCGTTGAAGCGATAGACCAATAAGTCATCCACGATACCACCGGTGGCGTTGGGCATACAGGAGTATTGAACGCGGCCATCATACAAGGTGCTTACATCGTTGGTGGTGATGTACTCAATCAGGTCGTAGGCTTTTGGACCTTCTACCCATACTTCGCCCATGTGACTTACATCAAATACGCCCACGGCATTGCGTACGCACAGGTGTTCTTGGATGAGATTGTCGTAGAGTACAGGCATGTTAAATCCTGCAAAGGGGACCATTTTGGCGCCCAAAGAACTGTGAAGATCGGTGAGGGCGGTTGATTTTAACGCTTGGTTGTCTGACATGGATTTGATTTTTACAAATATAATGAAAAAGCCCCGATTTCGGGGCTTTTTCATTGGGTAACGGACGGGGGCGAGGCGAAGCCGAGCCCTCCATGCGGGCGGCGGGAACCGCCGCCCGCATACAACTTCGAAATGCGGCGTATCGACCGCTACCTACTATTTACAACACCTTGTAAGGGAAAGTGACCTCAACATCGGTCTCGCCAACAGCACAGGTGCCATTTTTCATTCCTGGCTGATGCTTCAACCGAACTACAACCACCCCAAAATCCTTCCCCAAGGGTTTCCATTCTGTGGATAGTCCGATCGGCAGGTTGTTCTGGTCTTTGTCGGTGGCCACAATGGTGAGTCCCACCGGTGGCATGGTGATGCTGGAAACTTCGTAACATACAAAATGGTCCTGCGCTTCGTTTTTAACCTCCAATGTGATGTCTTGTAGTTGTCCATTTTGCTCGTTTAAAAAGGTAAGGGTACCCACATAAGGATTGCCCCCGGGTGTTACTTGACCCAATTTGATGGTGTCTGGCAATATGGGTGCATTGCCGCCCGGTCCGTCGAGGTCTTTCCATGTGTATTGCGTGGGCGTTCCACCGGCTACGCTGAGCGACAATTGTACGGTGGTAATCAGTTCGCCTTCATCCTCTTTGGTCCCGCAGGCGCTGAAGGTGAGGATTGACATCAGCATGCATACAACCTCCGTAATCACGGCGCCTCGGTTGATGGTTTTTTTCACGGGGTATTTCATGGTATTATCCATAGGGAATTTAATTTTTTCTTGTCGAAATGCCATGGATTCGAATGTTAATGCATGTGTTTGTCGTGGTGATGCACATCATACAACCATTTAATGCCTACATTCATGCCGGCTTGGTTTGTGAAATAGCGGAATCGATCCATGTAGTCGCGGTAGGCTTTGTTTGCCAAATTCTCCCCATAAATGACCCAATGCGCGTGTTGATCGTGGCCTTTGGAGTTTAATTGCAGTTGCGCATTGAATAAAACGTATCCGTTGGGTGGTGGCAGGAAATCGCTACCGGGCGTGTAAAAAGGTTGTTTGCCCACTCCGATGGCCTCGATCATCAGTGTGGCCTGTGACCATCGCTTGTGGATTTGCAATTGTCCTTTCGGACATGGTAAGAAGTTGGGGTAACGTGCGATTTGTCCGTGGGTGATTTTGCCATAAATCGCGCCGAAACGCATGGAAAATTGGAGTTTTCTTCGATCCCATTGTCGCAACAACTGTATTTCCGCCCCGCCGTACTGGGTTGGGAGCTGTCGATATTCATAGGCGGGGAACGCGCCACGCACCGTTAGTATGGGCGATTCCATGGGGAAAAGTGCAATGAAGTTCTGTGATTGTTGGTAGAATGTGGTGATTCTAAGCTCTTGTTTTTGGGAGGTATTGACCCAGAGTAATTCCAATTTTTGTCCGGTTTCTGGCCGGAGGTTTCCATTGCCTTGCTCAAAAGATGCCGCACCATGGTGCACACCGCGAGAGTACAACTCATTGATGCTGGGGGGGCGCCACAATTGACTTACATGTAATTGCCACTGCTGCTGTCCCACCTGTTTGGTAAGGGAGTAAGCCGCTGAACTGCCTAATTTACGTTGCCATAGGTTTTCCGTAATTCCGTTGAGTTTTGGGGATGCATTTCGAATCAAATAATCGGCCCGAAGCACCAATGACTGTTGGGTTTGAGCATGCGACTGGGTGCTAATACGACAGTGTAAATTTGGTTGCCATTGCTGATAATCGGGCAGGAAGTAATAGCCTGCATATCGTTGCCATTGGCTGGTATTTTGGAATACCCACCTCACTTGAAAGTGCGATGCGGGTTTTAATTTTTCAAATCCTGTGTATTGGTTGATGGTGCCTTGCCATAAATTGAGCTGGGCAAACGTGGTTTTCGTGAATCGATGGGGGTCGAACTCCCAACGTTGGTTCGATTGCAAAGAAATTTTGTGATGCACGATGTATTTTCCCAATACTTGGTTGCGGTTATTATAGCTCGCTTGAATATGCATGGCTTGCTGCATGGGTCGATTGATGCGATAGGAAAAGGGTGCGTCTACGAGTGGTTCGGTGCGCTGCATGGCGGCGAGTAAATCATTGACATTGCCAATGTGACTTTCAGAAAAAATGCCCCCTCGGTAGGCATAGGCTTTGACATGGAATTCGCGTTCTGCAAAGCCTTTGAGTCCCCAATAGCCGCGTTTGCTGTTCCAAAGGTTGCCATATGATAGGCTAGCTTCACGGGTTGCGGTATTGCTTAAGGTATGTGTGGGGGTGTTGTAATTGCCAGTTGCTTTGGCGGAGTAAAGCCAGTAATGACCTTTCCCGTAAGGGTGGTTTGAAAGGGTGAATTTTACGGGCTGTCTGCCGGGAACTTGCTTTTGACGTCCTTTTATCAATCTGCCAGCCACTTGAATCCCGCCGCCGTTGGTTTGGGTCGACACCATTTGGGTATAATCGCGGTTGAAAGCATGGAAATCATATTGATTTACTAGATTGATGGCGTTTCCCCAGGCATCGGCTCCAATGGCCAACGCATCAGTACCCCGCAATAAAACCACTTTTTGCGCACCCCAGAGGTCAGTTTCCGGTGCGTGATCCAGTCCCCATGTTTGTCCCTCAATCCTGAAACCATTGTTGAGGATGGGTAGGCGCTGTCCAAACATGCCTTGCACCACGGGCTTTCCAATGCCCATGCCAGTGCTCAGGGTTTGGGTCATGGGGAGCGGCTCCAGTGAACGCGCCAGTGTTTGGATGGGTAGAGCCTGTAATTGACTGCTGCGCATAGCATCGCCTTGCGTGTTGGCTCGGGCACGAACGAAGGCATGCTGCATGGAGATGGCGGAGAGGGAATCCTCTGAATGGACTTTTGTCCATGTGGCTTCAAATTCTGCTGTGGTTATCTTGTTTTGGTTTGTGAGGGGACTCAAAACAACGATGCAGTAATCGAGTGGATGGGTGATATTTTGTTGGTTCTCAATGATCCCATGGTAGTGAACGCCCTTATAATTAATTTCAATGTCTGATACGCTAGCACACAATCCTTTCAACACGGCAAACCCTTGCTCATTGGTAATGCTGATGCTGTGGCTGAGTTCACAGAAAATTTCTGCATTTTTCGCCGGTGTGAGGGGTGTGGACGTGGACGAGACATGGAGACTGTCTTGTGTGAAAATTTGCAAACGAAGAAAATAGGGACAATCCTTTTTCTGGGCACTGGCAAAAAGGGGAAGTAGGAGAGATAGAAAAAGTGAGGTCAGTCTGCTTGCCATGCTCGGGGGATTTTTAGCGACACCATAGGATATTGTTATCCTTGCAGCATGGCGGGTAAATTAGGCTACTGCCTGCAACTGATTGGTCATTTCGCGCAATTCATCGCGGTTGAGGGCGTTTTCTGAGCGCACGATCAACGACAAAAAATAAACGAAATTTTCTTCAGGGGTTTCGATTTCTTCGGCAAGGTCAATGTCGAAAGCCTCATTGGCTTCAACGTGTTGCCAAGCCAAGCGCAGCGCACGCGTTACCAATGGGTCATTTTCTTTCAACGCATATTCGCGGGCCGCCTGCAAGGGGCTGATGATTTTGTCGGCATTGATACCGCTTTTCTCTACGCTTTCAATCACGCTGTTGATGAGGTCGTTGGCTTCTTTGGTACGCATAACTTGATAAAATGCAAAGATAACGATTTTTTCAATTATTTGGGAGAGAACCGTGTGGCCAAAAATACGCCACCCATGATGCTGAGCATGAGCAGTCCTTTGGAGAGGGTGAGTTGGTCGGTTCCGAGCATCACCGCGATGATGGTTGCTAAGACCGGCTGCAGATAGATGTATAAGCCAGCCAGGGTAGGGCCCGCTTTTTTCACGGCGTAAGAATTGAGCAAATAAACCAGGAAGCTGGTGAAGAAGAGAATGTAAATAACCTTGGACGTAATGGAGGGCGTAAAGCTGCCAAACTGCGTATGATACAGCGCCCATCCACCCACAGGCAATAGGTACAAGGTGCCAAAAGTGAAGGTGATTTTATTGATGGTGATGGGTTTGTAAATGTGGGCGATTTTTTTCACGCGCACCAAATAAATGGCATAGAACAAGGCATTAATTGCAACGAACAAATCGCCCCGAAGGGTATCGCTATTGAAATGAGCGCCTTTGCCAACCATGAGCCATACACTGGCCGCGGCCGCGATGAGCGTACCTAAGATAAACCATCGTTTTGGTAAAACACGTAGCCGGATATGGTCGAATATGCCAACAAACAGGGGTGTCACGAGCATGAGCACTGCGCCGTTGATGGGGTGTGTTAGTGCCAGACCATGGAAAAAGAGATACATGTTGGCCGAGGTGCCAAAAAAACCGCAGATGGCAAATTCCAAACCATGGGCTTTCCACTGAATGGGATCGGCGGGAATGGCGAGGGAGAACAGATAAAAAAGGCTCGTAGCGGTAATTACGCGCAGCAATACAAAAGCTTCCGGGGTAAGGAAGTTGGGCATAATTTGTCCGGCCCAGGAAAATAGTATCGCATAGAGCAGGGAGACAAAAAACAGGGCAATGTGTACTCTCATCCTTTCCAACCCTTGGCTTTTTTGATGTTATCATAGGCCTGTTGCACCTTGATGAACTTGGCCTCGGCGACTTTTTTCTCAGATTCGTCCAAGCCCTGAAGTCGGTCTGGATGAAACCGCATCACCATTTTTCGGTAGGCTTTTTTGGCTTCTTCTTCGGTGGCGGAAGCGGTAATTTCCAAAATTTGGTAATCGCTGTCGGGCGAGCTGACGAACATGGCGCGGATCGACAGATAATCCGGGGTGCTAATTCCCAGTTGGGTAGCAATTTGTTGGATGAGTGACAGTTCGGAGGCGGAAATATCGCCATCGGCGCGGGAAATGCGGAACAGCACGTGAACCAATTCAAGTCGGGGCGAATAACTCATCCGCATGCGGAGGTTGCGACACACTTCGGAGAGGTTGTGAGATTCTTTGAGGTAATCGCGCAGGCGCAGGAGGAGGAGTCTGGCTTCGTCTTCGCCGTAGGTGCGCACCAGCATGGCTTTCACCAGTTCGAGTTCGCTTTTGAGCACCGACCCATCGGCATTCATGATGGCGGCGATTAAAATCAGCAGTGAGTTTTTAAAATCCACGGGCGGGTAGCGATCGTGGTGGTATTGCGATCGGGTACGTCTTTGATATTCTGGGCTTTCTTCGTCTTTGGGGCCATTGACATAATCAATGTACATGCCCACGAGGAATCCAACGACGGCGCCCGTAGGTCCGGAAGACACAAAGCCGAGAATGGCGGCGATGATGGCGAATTGCAGTTTCACGCGGGGTTAGGGCTGGAGAAAGTTGGACAGGGTTTTAAGGCGATTGCGCAAGATGATTTCTTGCATGGTCCACAGGGTGGGTTCATCGTTTGTTTTGGCCCAGAAGAGGGTGGTTTCCACGGTTTTTGGGGTGCCATCGCGGGTTTCCATGGTATAGGTTTCTCCTTCGTTGACGGCCATGGGATAGATGAAAATGGTTTTCTTGGGTTGGGTGGTAAAGGTGTATTCGAGAACGACAACGGGGGTTTGGGCCGTTACGGTTTTTACTTGTTGGGGGTTGCGGTTGATGGCGGCGGGTTCACCGGCTTCGCGCGCGAGGGTCTTACTTAGTTCTAGGTAGCCGGCGATCAGGCTGCGGTTGGCTGGAACGGGCTGCTGCTGGTGATTGAGCAGTTGCAGTTGGTTTTGTTGTTGGGTGATTTGAAATGACTGTTCAGGGGCGCTGGGGTAGGTGACTTTGAGGGAGGTGATTTCCTGACTGCTCACATCGACAAGAAATACGGAGCGCCACAATTGGATGTTGGTATTAAAGTAGGGCGTTAGATAACCCACGAAGCCGGGCACGGTGATTTCGCAGGGGCGTTCTGTGCCGGGGTAATACATATAGGTAGCATCTTGTGTGGGTGTGGCAAATCCGATGAATAGGGTGTGTTGTTCTATATCGCCGTTGGAGAAGATGACTTTGGTTCCATTGAGGGTGATGTCTTTGATGACGTTTTCTTTGGCGGCATCTGGTACGGGACATTTGACTTGGAGTTTGGGCATGGCCCAAAACAGCAGTTGATTTACGGAGTTGGTATCGGCGGGGTAGCTATAGTGTTCATTTCTCACGAGCCATTTGCCATCGACTTTTTCGAGGGTGAGGTAGGGGAGTTTGGGGTTATTGGGGCTGAAGGTGATTTTGTTGATTTGTTTGGGCGATTTGAGGGCAAACAGATCGTGGGATATGGCGGTGGTTTGGTTGAGGTTGCGCCAAAGCAGGAACAGGAGGGCAAAAGTAGACAGGAGGACTACAAGGACGATTTTGGTTCGTTTTTGCATGGGTAGCAAAGGTATAACAGATTTTTGGATAGGGGGATGGTGAATTGCGATTGGTGGGGTATTGGGTGTAGGTGTGGAGTGGACATGAAAAATTATGTGTAAAAATTTCAAAGAGGGTTTGACAATTCGCGAATTAATGCTATTTTTGCAGTCCTTTTGTGAAAGTGACCACAAATTGAAGTTCTCAAACTTAAAAGCCACCATAGCTCAGCTGGTAGAGCAACTGACTTGTAATCAGTAGGTCGTTGGTTCGATCCCGACTGGTGGCTCCGTGTGTAAAAGTGCACATTAAAAGGATCGGGAGACCGTGAATTTTACTGGGGGTATCGCATAGCGGCAATTGCGGCGGACTGTAAATCCGCTCCTTCGGGTTCAGTGGTTCGAGTCCACTTGCCCCCACTACACTTTTACACCAAATTGCGGGAGTAGCTCAGTTGGTAGAGCGACAGCCTTCCAAGCTGTAGGTCGCGGGTTCGAGCCTCGTCTCCCGCTCGCATCGAAACAGGGGCTTGCCTTTGTGGGGATTCGCCGATGTAGCTCAGGGGTAGAGCGTTTCCTTGGTAAGGAAAAGGTCAGGGGTTCAATTCCCCTCATTGGCTCAAACAACAAAACAACACAAAACAAACAACTATGGCAAAAGAAACATTTGACCGTTCCAAGCCGCACTTGAACATTGGTACCATTGGTCACGTTGACCACGGTAAGACCACTTTGACTGCGGCCATCACTTCTGTACTGGCCAATGCTGGTCTTTCTGAAATGCGTTCATTCGAGTCAATCGACTCTGCTCCTGAGGAGAAAGAGCGCGGTATTACAATTAACACGGCTCACGTTGAGTATTCAACTGCCAACCGTCACTACGCACACGTTGACTGTCCAGGTCACGCCGACTATGTAAAGAACATGGTAACGGGTGCTGCGCAGATGGACGGTGCGATCTTGGTAGTGGCTTCTACTGACGGTCCTATGCCTCAGACACGCGAACATATCTTGTTGGCACGTCAGGTTGGTGTACCTCGTTTGGTGGTTTTCATGAACAAGGTTGACATGGTTGACGATCCAGAAATGTTGGATTTGGTTGAAATGGAAATGCGTGAGTTGTTGGAATTCTACGAATTCTCAGCTGACACCCCGATCATCCGTGGTTCTGCATTGGGTGGATTGAATGGTGATGCCAAGTGGGTTGATACCATCATGAACTTGATGAATGCGGTTGACGAGTGGATTCCAGTTCCTCCCCGTTTGGTTGACCAGCCTTTCTTGATGCCTGTAGAGGATGTATTCTCGATCACTGGTCGTGGTACTGTTGCTACTGGTCGTATCGAGCGTGGTATCATCAACTCTGGTGATGCAGTAGATATTATCGGTATGGGTGCTGAAGGTCTTAAGTCAACTGTTACAGGTGTTGAGATGTTCCGTAAAATCCTAGACAGAGGTGAAGCTGGCGATAAC
>JBANFU010000179.1:0-2628 GCA_037975865.1 Bacteroidota bacterium | reverse complement strand
CAATGTTGGTGTTGTTGATATCAACGTCTTGGTTCACAACCGCACGGGAAATCTGACCCTCAAATCCGAAACGAACGGTCGTTCTACGGTTTTGTTGGTGTTGGAATTCATCACAGGGTACATAGGCTGTATCGTTAATGAACTTGATTTCAGAGGGTTTGTATCGCTCATAATAAGAACGGGTCACGTTGCCAGTGGCGTCTTTCTCAACCACCATCTTTTTGGTCTTGTTCTGGATGAATGGCGTAAAGCCGGTAACTTTTCCGCCTTCGCACTTACAATCGTTGATCAACTGGGTTTCACCATATCCGCGGGCTACAATGCGCGCCGAGTCAATCTTCCAAGTTTTCATCAAGTAAGTGCGGGCACTGTCGGCACGACGTTGAGCCAACTTCACGTTGTAATCGTAGCTAGAACGACAGTCGGTATGAGAACCCAATTCCACGATCAATTTGGGATAGCGCATCAACACCGTTTGGGCAAAGGTATCGAGGATACGGGCAGCATCCGGACGGATGAAGGCTTTGTCCAAGTCATAGAAGATGGGCAATGTGATTACCTTCTCCAATGGGTTTTCCAAACAGAAATCCTGCACCAATTCGGTACTCAATCGAATGCCATAGGTGGTTCTGCTTTCGGGTTCTGCTTCGAAGTAGTATTTTTCAGGATACTTGGCGAAAATCTCGTAGTTGGTTTTTTCACGCAATTTGGCTGTGTAAACCCCTTGCTCATCGGTTTTCAATACCATCTTGGTCGTGTCACGGTCGTTGCTCAATACAACTGTAGCACCTGCCAAGGGCTTCTTGGTGTTACAATCGGTGATGGTACCGCGAATGGTAATGATGATGGGGGTGATATCAAATGAATAAATGTCGTCGTTGTTTTTGCGGTCTCCCCGGTTTGATGAGAAGAATCCTTTGGTGGCATCGCCCTCCAGGAATGTGATACCGAAATCATCACCACCCGAGTTGATGGGCTCGCGCAAGTTTTCACGCTCTCTCCATACCCCGATTTCGTCGGTAGGTTCTGCATTGTTGATGTCCAATCCACCCAAGGATGGCCATCCATCTGAAGAGAAGTATAATTTGTTGTCGTGCTTGTTGAAATAGGGGTAGTATTCGTTGCCTTTGGTATTGATGTCTGGACCCAAGTTGATGGGGTTGCCCCATGACTTAGAACGCTTGCTGTAGTTTACTGCCCAAATGTCGAATCCACCCAAACCGCCTTCACGGTTGGAGGAGAAATACAAGGTTTTTCCGTCGGGACTCAAGGCAGGGTGTCCGTACGTGTGGGCTGTATCTTCTTTGCAGAATTCCAACGCATCACCCATGACCCATTCCGGACCTACTTTTTTCAATTCGTAAATCGCACATTTGTTTGATTTGTCTTTGTCGCGATGTCCACACTGCGTTACATACATGGTGCTGTAGCGACTGTCAAACGTCATTGGACCGTCGTTGGCCTTGGTGCTGATTTTATCTGTTTTGTCTTTGTACAAAGGTTTGCCCCACTTCTCTTTGCCTTTTTTACCGGTCTTTTCTACAGACCAAATGTCTGTCCAAGTCTCCATGGTGCCTTCATACAAACGCTTACTATTTCCACCTTCGCGGTCTGATACGAAGAACAATACATCGTCTTTTTTACCGGCAATCATCGGGGCCCAGTCGTTGGATTTGGTGTTGGCCACTTTGAAGTTCTCTACTTCGTATTGAGAACTATCAGGTGTCCACATCAACGCCAATTCGCACCCTTGCTTGCGGTATTCCGCCATGGTGTCGCCCGGAACCTCGGCCAAGTACATGTCGTAAGCGTCGAGTGCCTCACGGTACATCTCCATCTTCTTCAACATGTTGGCGCGCATCAACAGGGCTTTCGTGTTTTTGGGGTCTTTCTTCAATACTTTGTCATACAAACGCGCGGCTTTGTCGTACTCGTCTGACAAGCGGTAAGCCTCGGCGGCCAAGAAAATCGCTTCTTCTTTGAGTTTTTTGTCTTTGGTGGTTTTTGAAAATTCTTCAAACAAGACAGCAGACTGGCGGTAATAGCCTTGGTCGAACAGTTTCTTCGGCTCTTCAAATTTTACTTTACAGCTGCTGCTGATCACGGCGATGCTCAAAAGCAAAAAGCCCAAAAGGGTGGAATATCGGTTGCGCATTCGGGAATTTTTGTAGTTCATAGATTGGTTTTCGTTCAAACGCAATTCGTTTAAGATGCTAAATAATGAATTTCGGGGCAAACATCAAAGGAATTGCCCAAAAATAACCAAGGTTTCATGGGTGTTTGACATTATTGTAGCAGTTTTTTTAGGCGGTTTTGCGCGGCAAAATTCTTACTTGAATCTACAGAATTGTATAGCTCAATTTGAGAAATCAGGAGTGATTTGTTGTCTGTATTTTGAGCCAAATATTTGATCAAATCTCCGGCAGGTCCAGCCAGTCTACTGTTGAAATTGAGTGCTGCATCAAACAGATATTGAGCGAGTTGCGCATCGAGATATCCCAGTCGTTTTAGTGCAGACATAGCATTGGTGCGTGTGCGGAATTCGTAGTAGGGACCGGCCATGTCTTTGAGCATATTGATATACATTTGGGCCTCGTTTTCGGCTGAATTTTGGGGCCGTGATTTGGC
>JBANFU010000167.1:0-11457 GCA_037975865.1 Bacteroidota bacterium | reverse complement strand
TTTCATTTGATGTGATTCCAGCGGCTTTGTTGGATAACATCGTGGTTGTGAAAAGTGCTACACCCGATGTGATTGGTGACTTCGGCGGTGGTATCATTCAGATTAATACGAAGAGTGTGCCGGAGAAGTTCATTCAAACGGCTTCGATTGGTTTCCAATACAACAGCATAACCACATTTAAGCAGATGAATGAATTTGCCTTGGAGGGCAGCGAGTATTTTGGTTTGCCATCGGCAAAAAGAACCATACCGGTGTTGGATCCGGCGATGAAATTTGAGCCGCACACCTCTGCGGTTGACCCCGCATTGAACGCGCGTGAAACACTGAAATTCAACAACGATTGGAGCATGAAGCAGGTGAGTGTAATGCCCGCACCGCGTTTTTCTTATTCTTTGGGTAAGCCCTTCAAATTGGGTAAAAAAGAGGCGGGTTTATTGGTGAGTTGGAACTATGCGATATCGCCAAAAATGAGTGAGGGTTTGGTGGTATCAAAAGATTATAGTACGAACTATACTTACAAGGAGTTTAATGATAATATTTTAACAACCAACGTTCAGAATGGTGGGGTTGTGAATTTTAGTGTGAAATTGAACAAGCAGAATCGCATAGATTTTCGCAATTTGCTGAGTTTAACCTATGATGCGGGCTCTACTTCACGTAGCGGGTTAAGCGATGCGGACAATGGAATGTATGGTGAGGGGTACTCAAACCAAGTGAATTTCAACCGACTGATGAGCAGTCAAGTGAATGGATTGCATAGTTTCGGAAAGGACAAGAGTAAATTGACCTGGGTATTGAATTACGGTAACACCTATCGTTCTGTTCCGGATTTCCGCATTGCCAACTATGCATTGCCGGATGGTTTGCGCGACAATCGTCAATTGGTAACCAATGCCTTCTTTAATGCCGGAACAGGTAGATTCTTCAGTTTCATGAATGAGACCAATGTATCTGCTGGTACGGACTATAGTTACAATATTTCGAAAGGAAAGTCAAATCACCAATTAAAAGTGGGGGCCTTTGCACAGACCCGTCACCGTGATTTCAAGAGTCGTCAATTTGTGTATGCGCCCGTGGGTGAGTATCGTCCTTCAGATTCTATGCCCGCTCAGGATTTGGGTACTTCAGCGATTTCTGCGAGCAAGCTGTACTTGATTGAGAAAACGGCGATTGATAAGGATTTGTATGAAGGAAAGAGTGCGTTGGCGGCGGCTTATGCCATGGTAGAAAATCAGTTACCGTTGTTTAAGACAGGAAAAAAGGTAAACTATTTGAAGTTGATTTACGGGATGCGGGTGGAGCGTTTCAGCCAGAGTTTGAATAACGAGTATTTCAGGAGTTTGGGAAAGGTGATGAGCGATTTGGGTACCAACGTGGATTGGTTGCCTTCATTGAATGTGATTGCGCCGTTGACCGAGCGCAGCAATTTGCGTATGGCTTACTATCGTACGGTAAACCGACCCGAGTTACGTGAAATGGCACCGTTTGCGTTTTACAATTTTAGCATTAACTCGGAAGTGTTAGGGAATATCGGTTTGCGTAGGGCATTCATCAACAATGCCGATATCCGCTGGGAGGTTTTTTCAAACAAGCAGGACATGATCAGTGTTGGAGCCTTCTACAAGGAGATTTTAAATCCGATTGAAGTGAATTTGGATGTTTCGCAGGCGTTGATTCGAACCTTTACCTACGGTAATGAGTCTAGGGCTACGAATTTGGGTACGGAGGTTGAGATTAGGAAGAATTTGGGTTCATTAAATCCCGGGATGAAATGGTTGCGCGATTTGACTTTCTACGGAAACTTTGCTTTGATTCGATCCGCAGTTTCTTTCTCAGGTAGTTCTAGCAGTGTTGCAAATCGTCCATTGCAAGGACAAAGTCCCTATGTGGTAAACGCGAGTTTGTTCTACGAACACAACGGATGGCAAATCAATACGAGCTTTAATAAAATCGGACAACGGATCGCGTACATCGGGGTTGCGCAAGCCATTCAGCCATTTGGTGCCGACATTTATGAGTTTGGTCGCAGTATTTGGGATGTGCAGTTTGGTAAGGAGTTGGGTAAGGACGGAAAATTGGGCACGGTGAAATTAACCTTGGGTGATTTGTTGGCGCAGAAAACGGTGTTCTTCCAGGATTTGAATAACAATGGAAAGTATGATGAAAAGGCATGGACCGATGCCGACAAAGATGGTGATAATACCTTGTTTAGTTTTACCAATGGCCGTCAGGCGACCATTACCTATACCTTTAAATTCTAGGATTTTTTAGTTCGGCTTGCTCAATTTTGAGCGATGATAGATGGGGTAGCAACGAGGTTGTTACCCCATTGTTAATTAAGCGGGACAGAGTTAATCATTGTTTAACGCTATGGTGAATTTGGCGTAAGTACAAGGATGGAATTTTGTGATGAATAATTAAACGTATGAGAAAAATTACTTTGTTGTCAGTTGTTGTGGCCTTGGCCAGCCAATTGAACGGACAGTTCATCCAAATGGTCAATTATGCCGGCGCTTTGAGCAGCGATGCAAGCCAAGATTGGACCAAAGGTTGGACCGAATGGAATCCCAAGCAAGCTTCTTACGGCGTTGCCGCCGAGACCACCACATTGAACGATGCGTCTGGCATCAAAAACATTACCGGTACGGTGACATTGGATGCATCGAAGGTGTATTTGTTGACCAGCACGTGCGTCGTTCGATCTGGTGGTAAATTGATAATTCCTGCAGGTACTGTAATTCGCGGTGCTGCCGATTTGACCGCAACGCCCAAGTTGTACGCGACGTTGGTAGTAGAGCGTGGTGGTTCTATTGAGATAAACGGAACCTCAAGCAATCCTGTGGTCTTGACATCGAACAAAGATGCCGGTGTGAGAGATCGCGGCGACTGGGGTGGATTGGTTATCTGTGGTAAGGCTGTCAATAACCAAAGTGTTGATGCCCAGTTAGAAGGTTTCAACAACGTGGCGGTAGACAATACTTTGGGTAAGTTTGGCGGTACAGACGATGCTGATAACAGCGGTGTGGTTAAATATGTGCGTATCGAATTCGCCGGGTTGGCATTTGAGCCCAACAAAGAGGTTAACTCTTTGACCATGGGTTCTGTGGGTTCTTCCACTGTAATTGAAGGCGTTCAGTGTTCATTTGGTAACGACGACGCTTTTGAGTGGTTCGGTGGTACGGTAAACTGTAAAAAATTGATTGCTTACAAGACAACCGATGACGATTTCGATACCGATTTCGGATACCGCGGTGCAGTGCAGTTTGGTATCGCAGTGAAAGATACTGCTTACTTCGATTTGAGTTGGAATGCGCCTTCAGGTGCTTCAACTTCTGAGACTTTTGAGAGCGATAACGACGCGGCGGGTTCTGGTAAATTGCCTTTGACTTCTGCTGTTTTCTCAAACATTACTTGTGTAGGTCCTGTGTCTTTGGATAAAACCTATGCGGATCTCAGTGCAACCCACAAAGGGGCTTTCCGCAGAGGGGCACGCATCCGTCGCAATAGTCGTTTGAGCATTGTGAACTCAGTATTTATGGGTTACAGAAACTTCGTGATGTTTGATGGTGATAGCGTTCTTACTGCTTCTGGCGTAAAATCAACTACGTTCAGCGAAACAGGTAACGTTTTGCGCAACAATTACATCGCTAACACGGCTGCTGCAGCTGCTGCGGGTGCTACAAACACTGGATTGGTTGAAGTGGATAGCAAAAATACACCAGCGGCCTTTGATGCTTGGTTGCGTGATGCCAAGAACAGCAACAAAATTGACGATGTGAACTACGCTACAGGTGCCATTTTGGTTGATCCTAAGAACGCGACAGCCCCTGATTTCCGTCCGGTAGTTGCCTCTAAAATCAACACTTTGGCTAACTACGATGCAGCGATCTTCACGAAGTTTGGTAAGTTTAGCTCCGTAAACTCTGTGGGTAATTTGGTTGTGACCAACGCATACCCTGTACCTGCTTCTGATGTGGTGAACGTAGAACTTTACAGCGTGATTGGCGCAGATGTAACTGTTACTATCTCTGACATCTCTGGCAAAACTGTAAAGTCTGTGGGTTCGCAAACTTTGGTTGCTGGCGGTAATTTGGTAACAGCTTCTGTATCTGAATTGAACAACGGTTTGTACTTCTTGAATGTTGTATCAAACGGTGCCAAGACTACCTATCGCTTCACTGTAGCGCACTAACACAAGATTGTCTTAATATTTCACAAAAAAGGGAAGGACGTGGTCCTTCCCTTTTTTGTTTTAAATGCTTGTTGATTAGTGTATAACGCTGATCCACGGGGTTTGTAGGCTTTCTCCATTACATAAGAGGTGAATGGAGTATTGACCTGGGGTGAGTTTGTGTAGTGGGATCCCCACACTGTTGTTTCCGTTAGACGGGAAATTCTCGATAGGGGTTTGTCTCCCTTGTAAATCGATGGCGATGGCTGTAATTGTACCTTGCCAATTTGTTAATTTGTCGTGTTCAATGGTGAGGGTTTCGGCGCAAGGATTTGGAAATATATGTTGTTTCCATTCCGTAGGGTGCTGCATTGAGGCGAATATCATTTGTTGATAGGCGCTGTTGGTACGTGCGCCGATGTAGGGTTTAATTCCGTACGATACGTGATTGCCCCACGATTGTGAGAAGCTGGCTTTCCAATCGTTATAAGTGAAGCCGTAATCGGAAGGGAAGGTTCCATTGTAGAAGGGGTCTTTCTGCATGGATGTATCGATGAGAGAGGCGATATAATCCAATTCTTTGAACAGACTATCGGTATGAAACGGGTCTTTGAGGTGTTCTCGAATGTAGAATTCATACATTCGTTTGTATTGTGGCAGGGCAAATAATTTGTAGGTAAGTGGGGCGGCGCTTCCGGCTTTATTGCCCCAGTTGTGGATGTTTCTGGTGTTGATATCCGAGAACCCCCATTGAATTCCGAAGGTGTTGTCCATGTCGTAAGGAAGGTAGACGAACTTCCCCGTTTTCATGTTGTGGTATAGCCAGTAGTTGTTTTTGTTGGCGAAGTAGTTGTCCCAATGTCCAACCAGCACTTCCATGGCGAGTGTCTTGAGGTAGGCCTGGACATCGAAAAGTCGTTCGATGCGGGGGACAAAGGAATCTGTGGGTGAGTTGTTTATGGCGTTGATGAGGTTGACGAGGTCGGAGTAATCATCGGCGGTTTCGTTTGTTTTGAGGTCGTAGGCGCGATCGGTGCCATTGAGAATGTCTTTGTAAGTTTGTTGTGTTGATCCTTTCCAGGTGAGATCCGCTGGCCACGAGCATTTGTAGAGGTTTCCTGTGTTGTCGCCAAAGCGCGATTGTACAAACGTTTTATCGATGAATTCACTGTTGTTGCGAACGCCCCAGTATTCTCCGTTGATGTACAGTCTAACGTGGTTGCCGCGGATGCTTGGATTGTAGGCTTGGTTCATGGCATGGGCGGCTAGATATTCCCGCGACATAGAGGGGTCGTTGTGGTTCCCGTTGATATTGAATTTTTTAAGGCCTTGGAAGGATTGTTGGGCAAATTCATCAAAGTCAATGCGAAATCCTTTGCGTTTGGCTGCGCGAGAGGTGTTCCCTTTGAGTCTGAGGCCTATTTTGTGTAGGGTGTCTTCGTTATCGTACACGAACAGGGCTGGGTAGCTGTGGTCGGAATACCAGTTTTCCTTGAGCAGCATTTGATTCAGGGAATCCGGATGGATCCAAAGTTGAATACTGTGTAGTTTTCTGTCGAACACGGTACCCGGTTTTGGGTATACGGCAGATTGTCCCATTGCACGGGGTGTTATCAGCCACAGAAAAACCCAAAGGAGAATTGAACGTCTTTGCGATTGCATGAGAAGGAGGTAAAGATACAACAGAGATGGACTTAAAGGGGTGTTGATTTGGTCCTTTATTTCAATCGGTTGCATCGCATTAAAAATATTGTTATATTGCAATGTATAAATGTCAATGACCTTGTTGAAAAAATTGAAAAATCAGGAAATGCTGAATTTGTTTGGTTTGTATTTGTATTGTAATATTGCAATATGGGATTAAGTAAAACCGAATTGTTTGAGGAAAGGGAAAATGCTGTAGCGGATATTGCCCGGGTGTTATCGCACCCCGCACGTGTGGCCATTTTGCAGCATATTATCGATACCGGAAAGTGCGTCAACAGTGAGTTGGTGAAAGATTGGGGATTGGCGCAACCCACTGTGACCCAGCACCTGAAAGAGCTTAAAGCCCTGGGTTTGATAAAAGGACGCGTGCTGGGAAAGCAGGTGAACTATTGCATCGACCAAGCGAAGTGGAAGGAGTTTCGTACCCTGCTGGTTGATTTTCTCTATCAAACACCCCCCGAAGATATTTCTTGCGATTGTTAACATATGAAAAAACTCATCCCAGTATTCTTAGCGCTGTTTTCCATGAATCCCTTGATGAAAGCCCAATCTTTTGACGTCCTTGATGCCTATTGGACAAAAGTCGAAGCCCATGTGTCGGCCGTTCCGGCCGACCGTCAAGATGAACTCAAATCGTTGGCCAATTATATCGTTAAATCGCTCAAGCAGGATGGCACGGCGGATTTGATGTTTATCTGTACTCATAACAGTCGACGCAGTCACTTTGGACAGATTTGGGCTGCCGCTGCGGCGCATCACTTACAAATTGCCGGAATAACTACCTATTCTGCGGGCACTGAGGCTACGGCCTTTAATCCAAGAGCCATTGCGGCGGTGGAAAGAGCGGGCATGATTGTGGAGCATATACCCGATCCCATTCTGTTGCAGCAACAAGATACCAATAACAAACAATTGCGCTTTGTGAATGCGGTTGATCTCAACAATAAAGTAATGATGATCACCGCCGGAAAAGGGGCTAAGCCGATTTTCTGTTTTTCCAAAACCATAGATCATTTGATCAATCCAACCGCAGATTTTGGAGCCATCATGACGTGTTCTTCGGCCGACGCGGCTTGTCCAACCGTGCGCGGTGCCAACTTCCGTGTTGCCATTCCCTACATCGACCCCAAAGTGTCTGACGGCAAGCCCGAGGAGGCCGCGACCTACGATGAGCGTTGCTTGCAGATTGCCACCGAAATGTTGTGGGTGATGCAGGCGGTCAAGAAACAATTGTAAATAGAATCTCAACCATGAAAAAACTGTCGTTTCTCGACCGATACCTCACCCTGTGGATTTTTTTGGCGATGGCTATAGGCATTGCCATAGGATATGTTCGGCCCAGTGTGGCCCGTGCTATTGAATCGATGAGTGTGGGGACAACGAATGTGCCGCTGGCCATCGGATTGATTTTGATGATGTATCCGCCCTTGGCAAAAGTGAATTATAGGCTGTTGCCTGCGGTGTTTCGCGATACCAAAACGTTGGGGGTGAGCTTGCTGCTCAACTGGATCATAGGCCCCGTATTGATGTTTGTGTTGGCCTTGGTTTTTTTGCCCAATCAACCCGATTACATGGTGGGCTTGATATTGATTGGACTCGCTCGCTGCATTGCCATGGTGTTGGTTTGGAACGATTTGGCGGAGGGTAGCAAAGAATATGGTGCGGGTTTGGTGGCGATAAACTCTTTGTTTCAAGTGTTCGCCTACAGTTTTTATGCATGGTTGTTCATTACCGTATTGCCTCCTTATTTTGGGTATGCCGGCGCGATCGTAGATATTACCATGGGGGAGATTGCCCAGAGTGTTTTTATATACTTGGGGATTCCTTTTCTGGCGGGCGCAATTTCAAGACCCATCGGTGTGAAATGGAAAGGGGAGGCTTGGTACAACGAGCAGTTCATTCCAAGAATTTCAAAAATGACACTGATTGCTTTGTTGGCGACCATCGTGTTGAGGTTTGCGCTGAAGGGCGACCAGGGGGTGCAATTGCCTGGGGATGTGCTTCAAGTGGCTTTGCCCATGATGGTTTATTTCGCTGTGATGTTCTTGTTGGGCTATGTGTTGAGCAAGCGCATGGGGGGTAGTTATGACAAATCCACAGCCATTGCCTTTACGGCTGCTGGAAACAATTTTGAATTGGCCATTGCTGTGGCGATTGGCGTGTTTGGTCTAAACAGTCCGCAAGCCTTTGTGGGGGTAATTGGTCCACTGATTGAAGTTCCAGCCCTGATTTTATTGGTGAGGGTGGCTTTTTGGATCAGGGATCGATATTTCGTTGGGTAGTTGCAGATTCGCGTAAACGAATGAGGGGCCCGCGCAGCGGGCCCCTCATTCGTTGTGTAATAAAAATTCTCATTGGGTGATACTCATTCACCCCGTGCGTGCAAAGTTTAACTCAAACCGGTGATGATGCCATCTTTTACATCCATCCCCATGGCAGCAGGTTCTTTGGGTAACCCCGGCATACGCATAATATCGCCGGCCACAGCCACCACAAAACGGGCACCCGCATTCACGATCAATTTTTGAATGGTGATACTGAAGTTGGTAGCACTTCCCACTTGCTTGGCATTGTCGGTGAAAGAGAACTGAGTTTTGGCAATACACACGGGCCAGTTGTTGGCACCCAATGCATCAATTTCTTTCAAACTCTTTTTCGCACTATCGGCCATGATGATGCCGTTACCACCGTATACCTTTTGCACAATTTTGGTTAATTTGTCCGACACAGAATCTGTTAACTCGTAGGTGTGATTGATTGGTTTGCTTGGGAATTTTTCTACGATTTCAACCACCTTCCGTGCCAAATCAGCAGCCCCTTCACCCCCTTTGGCGAAACCTTGGTTTTCCGCATAGTGGGCATTCCGCTCAGCGCACCAGCCGCTGATCAATTGCAATTCGTCTTCTGTATCGAAATGGAATCGGTTGAGGGCTACCACAACGGTCTGACCAAATTGCTGCAAGTTGTTTACATGTCGCTCCAAGTTCAGCAACCCCTTCGTAAGGGCCTCTTTGTTGGGCAATTTGATTTCTTTTTCGGGACATCCGCCATGTAATTTCAGACTCTGTGTAGTGGTAACGAGCACGGTGGCTGCGGGCGTGATTCCCGCTGCTCGACATTTGATGTTGAGGAATTTTTCAGCGCCTAAATCCGAACCGAAACCCGCCTCAGTAACTGCATATTCGCCGTGCTGTAACGCGGCCCAGGTGGCCATGATGCTATTGCACCCGTGTGCGATATTGGCAAACGGTCCGCCATGTACGAAAGCGGCGCCACCTTCTAAGGTTTGTACCAAATTGGGTTTGATGGCGTCTTTCAATAAGATGAGGATGGCGCCGGTGGCACCCAGGTCTTTCATGGTGAATGGACTTCCATCGTAGCGATATCCCAAAAGAATGGAGTCGATGCGATTGCGTAAGTCTTCCAAGCTGGTGCTCAAACACAAAATCGCCATGATTTCAGACGCTGGCGTAATGTCAAATCCCGTTTCAGTTGGGATCCCATTGGCAGAGCCGCCCATGCCTGAATTGATCATGCGCAAACTGCGATCATTTACGTCAAGCACCCTGCGCCACAAGATTTTTTTCAATCCGTTGGGCGTTCCTTGGTTGTTGTAGTGATAGTTATCGAGCAGCGCTGCAATGGTATTGTTGGCAGATGTAATCGCATGGAAATCGCCTGTAAAGTGCAGGTTGATGTCTTCCATGGGCAACACTTGCGAGTAACCTCCACCCGCAGCTCCCCCCTTCATGCCGAAACAAGGTCCGAGCGATGGCTCACGCAAGGCTACGATGGCCTTTTTGCCGATGTGGTTTAACCCTTGGGCCAGGGCCACCGAAGTTGTGGTTTTTCCGCTGCCACTTTTGTTGGGCGTTGTGGCCGTCACCAAAATGAGCTTTCCTTGTCCGATGCGATTGGCATCCGGTGTAAAGTCTACTTTGGCTTTGTACTTGCCGTATTGTTCGATGTTTTCCGTGTCGATGTTGTTCTCAGTGGCAATCGCCTCGATGCGCTTCAATTTCGCCTGCTGTGCAATTTCAATGTCCGTAAGCATAAGATTAACGCGGTAAATATAGGAAACAACTCTACCATGCTCGTTGAAGTGGGGGCCTTTTTTTAACACATGGCCAAACTTTGAGACAGTAGATGATTAAATTGTAAATAAAAATGCGTTGCAGTCACAATAAAATCGTAAGTGTATTGCGTTTTTTTAAAATAGATGTTGTTCTAATGTTGTCTAAGGGGCGGAATTGACATGTTTTGGTAATCCAAAGATAATTGGACAAAAACACGCACGAAATGTTATGGTGGTTGATTTGCTTCAAATCAAATATGAAAAAATTACTTTTTATCATCAGTGCAACAGCTTGTTCGTTGTTGACTGCCCAAACCTTGGAAAAGGTGAATTATGTGGGGGCATTGCATCGCGATGCAGCCAAGGATTGGACAAAAGGTTGGACCGAGTGGAATCCTAAAAATGCGATTTATGGCAAAGTGACGGATTCAACAACATTGAATGATGCGAGCAGTGTCAAAAAAATTAGTACCACTGTAACTTTGGATGCGAGTACAGTATATCTGTTGAGGAGCATATGCGTGATTCAGAGTGGTGGAAAATTGATTATTCCTGCGGGTACAGTAATCCGCGGTGAAGCCAATCTCACATTGACTCCTAAGAATTATGCAACCATTGTTGTGGAAAGAGGCGGTGCCATTGACATTCAGGGAACCAGCAGCAAGCCCGTTGTAATGACATCAAGCAAGGCCGTTGGATTTAGGGATCGCGGCGATTGGGGTGGATTGGTGCTTTGCGGTAAAGCAGTGAATAACCAAGGAGCAAGTATCCAGTTGGAAGGTTTTAACAACGTTTCAGCAGATAATACTTTGGCATTCCATGGCGGAACTGATGACAAAGACAATTCTGGTAGCATCAAATACGTTCGCATCGAATTTGCGGGTTTGGCGTTTGAACCAAACAAAGAAGTTAACTCTTTGACTTTAGGCTCTGTAGGCTCAGGAACAACAGTAGAGGGTGTACAATGTTCCTTTGGTGGTGACGATGCTTTTGAATGGTTTGGTGGTACTGTTAACTGTAAGCGTTTGATTGCCTACAAAACAACAGATGATGATTTTGATACTGATTTCGGATACCGTGGAACCGTGCAGTTTGGTATCGCACAAAAAGACACCAACTATTATGATTTGTCTTGGAATGCTACTTCTGGAGCGTCAACCTCAGAAACTTTTGAGAGTGATAACGATGCCGCGGGTTCAGGTAAATTGCCATTGACGGCTGCCGTATTTTCAAACATCACTTGTGTGGGTCCAGTTCCTTTGGATAAAACCTACAATGATCTCACGGCAACCCAAAAAGGTGCTTTCCGTCGCGGAGCTCGTATTCGTCGTAACAGCCGTTTGAGCATCGTGAACTCTATTTTTATCGGTTACAGAAACTTTGTGATGTTCGATGGAGATAGTACTTTGACTGCTGCGGGTGTAAAAGCAAGCACCATCAGTGATAATGGTAACTTGTTCCGAAACAATTACATTACAAATACGTCAGCGGCTGCTGCTGCGGG
>JBANFU010000085.1:0-4361 GCA_037975865.1 Bacteroidota bacterium | reverse complement strand
TGCCACATTCTGCTTTTTTACTACATTCGTTTTGTTCCTTAAACACTGGCTATGAGAGCATTAAAATATTTGACCACCCATCTGCCCACGTTGGCTGTGGCGATTTCATTTTTGTATGGGGGTGATTGGTCGTGGTTTGCGGTACTCTTCGTTTTTGGAGGCATCCCTTTGTTGGAGTTGATTCTGGGTGCCAAGGGCGCCACGGTGGATGAGCGTCAGTTGCAATTGGATGCGCAAGACCGTTGGTATGATTATTTGCTGTATATGATTGTGCCGATACAGTGGTTTTTTGTGGTGTGGTATTGTTCCATCATGAAAAACAGCGAGCCGCAGGCGAGCTGGCAGTGGTTCGGTTTGGTGATGGCGATGGGAATATTGTGTGGTAGTTTCGGGATCAATGTGGCCCATGAATTGGGACATAGAACCACGCGGTTCGAGCAATTTTTGGCCAAGGTATTGTTGGGAAGCTCCCTGTACATGCATTTTTATATTGAGCACAATCGCGGTCATCACAAACATGTAGGTACACCGGAAGACCCTTCCACGGTGCGAATGAATGAAATGGTGTTTACATTTTGGTTTCGTTCCATGTATCAAACTTGGATGTCGGCCTGGAGGATTGAAGCCGAGCGCCTTCGGCGCGAGGCTTTATCACCGTGGTCGTGGCGCAACGAAATGCTGCGCTTCCAACTCATACAGCTTGCCATTGTTCTGACCGTCTACCTCCTATTTGGCGCTTGGGCTACTTTCTCTTTTTGGCTTGCAGCCCTAATCGGTGGAATTTTCTTGGAAACCATTAACTACATCGAACACTATGGTTTGATGCGCAAAAAAACGGCGACAGGCTACTACGAAATCGTACAGCCCCAACATTCCTGGAATAGCAATCACCTGGTAGGACGGTTAATCTTGTTTGAGTTGAGTCGGCATTCCGATCATCATTACAAATCCAATAAAAAGTACCAAACCTTGCAATCCATCGATGAGGCACCGCAAATGCCTACGGGTTACCCCGGCATGATGGTTTTGAGTTTGTTGGTACCAGTTTGGTTTGCGGTCATGAATCCCCGCGCCCGACAATGGCAAGATCCATCTTAGTGGCCTTTTGGGGGATGTGTGATTAGTGCGGAAATCGTTCAATGACCCAAGGCACGCGCGCATGGGCATATTTCGGCAGGTGAACCCGTTGTTTGAGTTTTACCAAACTGGTGTAAGGACCTTCAGAAATGAACAAATTGATGATCCAAGATGGTACCTCACCAGCGGGGTCGAGCAGTAAAAAGTACTCACACTTATTCTTGTTTTTGGCGATGGGTTTGATCGTCCAAGTGGTTCTGTTTTTTTGAACCCTTACCACACCGGCAACGGTGGGCAATACTTTGGGAACGGCGTGGGTAATGAGTGAAATGTCGTGCGTGTTGGGGTCCTGTTTGAATTGGTAATGTCCGCACACGTCTCTATCGTCTAGTGGCCAAGGTGTTTTCACCCGTTGATATACTTCAAATTCTGTGGTGCTAATTTGTTTGATGACACGCGCCTCGATCATTTGATAGATCCATTGTGGGTAGGCACTGATGTCGGTAAGGCAAGCCACGGCCGTATTGATGGAGCAATCCAATTCTAATTCGGCTTTGATTTCTTTGATGGGTGTGCCTGGGACCGAACGGGTAAATACCTTCACGCCATGGCCCGATTTGGACGGATTCCACGGAGTTTCGACTGGTAAAAACCAAGGCGTGGCGGTTAACAGTGCTGAGACCAACAGCAATTTCATCGACTGCGAAAATAAGCCATTATCCCAATCAATGTATTATCAGTTCGTTGCGTTTGGTTTTAGGGTTGCAAAATGTATCAGCAACACAAAGCCGCACATTAAGAGTCCAATACTCTCCCTGGCCAGTTCTTGATTTGTGGTTTTCATTTCGGCGCCAAAGCCATCCCATTGCGACGGAAATTGAATGTAACTGCCTAACAGCATCACCAACGCAGTACCCAAATAGGCCCATCTCAGTTTGCTGGCCATTGAATGTTTGCAATAGATCAAACACAGCGTGGCGGTTAGGCTATAGGCCAGCACCCAAATCATGGGGTCAGGATCATTGAATTGTAACGAGGCGAAAAGAAAAAACATCACAGCCAAGGTGAGGTTGATAAGGAGTCGCAGGGCCAAAAGAATTCGTTTCATGGTCTGATTTACTTTGTGGTATTCTTCAAGAAAATACAGGCCGGTCCGGCAGCAAACTTCTTCACTTGCTCTTGGCTCATGAAGCTCTCAGGTCCCATCGATAAATTACCAAAAACCAAATCTTGGTCGCCATCGCCATCTACGTCGGCGGCGTCCATGGTGAGCCATCGCCCAATGTCATAGCCGGGCAAAGCGAAGGGCTTGAAATCCATCTTGTTGTTTTGCAGGTAAACGGCGGCTTCTTCGTGCTGCGACAGATAATCGGCGAAGAAGGAAACGGTGATGATATCTTGGTCACCGTCGAGGTCGAAATCGCGTGCCAAGGCTTTGAAGCACCCGTGTATCGGATAAAAATAGGCCTCTTTGAGTGTGTTGTTGCCCTGGTTGAGGTACACGTAAACCCCGTGATAATTTTTTAGAATCACGGAGTAATCGGCGTTGTCGCCACAGGTATAAATGATATCGAGTTTTCCATCGCCATTCATGTCGGCCAGGTCAAAGCTATTCGATCCGTATACGGGCATGGTTTCAAGCAGGGTGGCCGTTTCTTGGTATCCGTTGCCGGTATTTTTGAAGAAAACGATGCTTTCTTTGTTTTGGGCGAACAGGGTGAGGATGTCTTTTTTGCCATCGCCATCCCAATCGGCAATCCGCGAGCAGATGGCGCCGGGGATATCACGAAGTACCTGTTCTGTGGTTTTTTTGCTGGTGTTGTAGGTGTAGGTTTGTCCTTTCAGGTGTCCGAACGCGTTGACCAAAATTTGGTTGGATTGGGGGAGGCGGAACGACATCACAGGTCGGGCCACTTCACTGGCCACCACACGGTTGTTTTTGGAAGCGGGTGAGAAGTTGTGAATGCTTCCGATGCGGGCGTTGGTGGGTTGAACCGAACCGATACAGGTAACCAGCCACTGGTTGGGATCCGAGAAATCGACCCAGGTAGGGGCCGACGGAAATTCTTGAGACCATTTGAGGGCGCCATCGGTTCCGAAGGCTGAGAGGTTTCCTTTTTCGCCAAAGCTACCCAGGACGATTTCGTTTTTCCCTGGGACCAATTTTACGAAGGTGGTCATGGGCATATTGCCCACGGCGGGGAACATGCCGTTTTGGTGGTTTACTTGGAACAGGCCATTGTCCTTGGCGATGGGGTATTTGCGATTTTGCTGGGGCAGCGCGTCTGGGGCCAGGGTCTGGTAATAATGGAAGATTTTGTCGAGGTCTTCCGGACTGATTGTGGGGGTGGAGGGATAGATGCTGGCGTCTACGTTGGGGTCGCTTTTTTCGTTGAAGTAGGTTTCTCCGTTGTGTTCGAAGATCCCCATTTTGGGTGCCATGACTTTGATGACGGACTCCCAGGTGGTTTTGTCGAGTTTGTCGGCAGGAACGAAGGCATGACAGCCGCTGCAGGCGGTTTTGACCATGGGTTCATTTTGCAGTGCGATTTTCTGCGCTTCGGGGTCTATGTTGTTGTCTGTGTTTTCGTTAGGGCTTCCACAGGCGAACAGTTGGGTGAGTAACAATCCAAGGCCAATGAAAATGCGGGTAGGCGTATGCAGACGGAGGTAATTTTCGTTCACCTTTGGTGAACGAAGGAAGGATGAAATTATTGTGTTGGCAACTCAAATCCGGGGGGTTGATGGCCTGTTTCATCAAAAAATTGACATAAGAAAGACAACATGAAGGCATGTCGTTCTGAAGCCATCTTTCGTCCTGTTTCGGTATTCATGCGGTCTTTCAGGAGCAGTAGTTTTTCCCAGAAGTGGTTGAGGCTGGGGTTGCCGCCTTTTTTGTATTCTTCTTTGCTCATGTTGGGGTTGGGCGGAAGGAGGGGATTGAAAATTTCGCTGCCTTTGAATCCGCCGTAATTGAAGGTACGGGCAATGCCGATGGCGCCGATGGCATCGAGGCGATCGGCGTCTTGCACCACGGCCAACTCGGGCGATTGAAATTGGGTTATTTCTTTACCGCCTTTGAAGGATATGTTTTCAATGATTTTGATGATGTGATGGATTTGTTGGGTGGACAAAAATTCTGGGTAGGCGGGTTGGGCTTGGGTTTCGAGGAAGTGTTTGGCTGTGGCCGGTCCGATGGTTTCATCGCCATCGTGAAATTTGGCATCGGCGATGTCGTGCAGCAGGGCTGCGAGCTCTACCACTACGGAATCCACGGATTCTGA
>JBANFU010000052.1:0-6680 GCA_037975865.1 Bacteroidota bacterium | reverse complement strand
TGACATTTTTAATTCTCTCCACGGAATGTTTCTGTTGTATTTTCTCAGGGCAACCGCTGGATCAAATACCCTGAGGTCGCTGGGCTCCAAAGTGTATGGAGTAAAGTCGGGGCTGGTTGTGAGAAAATCACTAATATCCGAGGCGGTGATATCAAAATGATTCACCCCTGGAATGCCCATCGTATTGTAAATCAACTTGATAATAGAACCAAAATTGGCATGCGTGTGCGATGTATAGTTCCTTTTTACATAGGGACCCGCCATCATCAATATACTGCGATGCGCATCAATGTGGTCAACACCTCCTTGTGGATCATCTTCCGTAACAATCACCAACATGTTTTTCCAATACGGCGTGTGCGATAGAAAATGAAGCATCCTGCCCAATGCCAAATCATTATCTGCCACGTAACTATGCACAAAGGGATAACCGTCTGCTGGACGCGGTTTTGATGTGTGATCATTGGGCAATTGAATGGTAATCAATTGGGGTAAAGAATCGTTCCCTGAAAGCCATTTGTTGGTAAATTCGGTCTCAAACTGTTCAACCCGAAATTGATCCGGAATGCTGGTGTTATACCCCGCGTAATTCCTCGAAGTATGCGCGTAAATGGCCGAAGGCATGGGAAAAGCCACGGCCATTCCAGTACCATTCAAGGTATCATACCAATCTTCACGAACGCCTTGATATTCGTTGGCTTCACCAAAGTTATAGATCGATTTTTTGGCTCGTTGCACGGCCTCCCATAAGCCACCAATTTGGTTATAATCCTCCGGATCCATTGCACCTGTGGTCTTCGGCATCCGGCGACCAGGCGCGGGCGACAGAATACGAAAATCACCTTCATTGGCCGCATTGGTCTCTACGTATTCGTTGGGAATGGTCCCCACCATCCAATGATGCCCGTGGATAGAAGCGTCGGAGTCACAATAAAAATTATCGCTGTAGGCAAAGCCTTGGGCTATTTTGTGGTGGTTGGGTGTAATTTTCAAACCCTTCATTCGGGCCTCAATCGTTTCTTTGTTCAGCGTGTCGGCACCATAATCCCATGTTTGATCATCGTGAATCATTTTAAGCTGGCCGCTGATGGTGTATTCGCAGTTCACGCCAAACCTACTCAAACTTGAATCCCCCAAACCGCCTTTCAGTTGACCGAAAACTTCGTCATACGTTCGGTTTTCCTTGGTGATGTACACGATGTGTTTTATTGGAGATGCTGGACCGAAAAATGGATTATCATCATTTTTTTCCGGCTTGAGTTGATAGGTGTAACCAATTACCTCATCCCTACCCCGCAATACGTTTTGATTGGAAAGGAACGAAACACGTTGAAGGCTACCCAATTGAATATCTCCGATGTAGGTTCCTTGGGGTGGCGATAGGAATCCTTGTCCACCATTGGGTCCGGCACCCAATCCCCGGACTGATACCGCCAGCATTTCACCCGTTAAGGGAATACACTTCACCCGGGTTGTACCCCAACCCGACGGAATCATTCCCAAGTTCTTTCCCGATTTCAAATCCATCACCGCCACCGCATTGAATCCCAACAAGGCCACATACAATCTCTTTCTTTTGAGATCCAAATCAAGTCCATAGGGCATGTATCCTCTAGACTGATCCAAAAATGTTTGGGTCAATATGGGCCAAACACCCTGTAACCGGTTTGTTTTTAAATCAACGATAGCAATATCATCGCTACCGGCCTGTGAGATGTAAGCGTATTTTGCGTCGCAAACAATACTGTTGGGATGAGATCCTCCCACAATTTCAGCATCCTCAATAAACTCACCAATGGGCTTGCCCGTTTTAATTTTGGAAACGACAGCATTGGTGCGGGTGTCAACAACCCACACGCTCATGGATTGATCGTTGTTTGGATCACCCAATCCAGGGACAAACCGCCCCTCTACTTCTACACCTTCGCGAGATTCCCTGCTGTGCGCACCATAGGGTGGAAAATGCAATAAAAATGAATCTTTCGTTTTTTCATTCACTCCCGGCACCACCGGGTATGCGTACATCCCCACATTGGCAACCAAAATCTTATTTTGTTTGGGAGCCATGGCAATCCCAAAAGGTATCCTACCGGTGGGAATACTTGCTTTGATTTGGTGGGTTTTTAAAGAGAATCGATGCAATTGAAACCATGCCCGGTCTAATACCCAAAGATCATCATTTGATTCATCCAAAATGAGATCGGTGGCGAACGCTTCACGGTTGCTCTCGGGGTGGGCCAAGTTTAAATCGAAACTATCTACAACCCGTTTCCCAACTACATCAAATACCCATATTTTGCCTTTATCTCCACCACTTAAAAAAACACGCTGATTGTCGTTTGAAAAACACACCCCCACAAATGACGCCCCCTTGATAACATCCCCATTCTTACCATCGTAAGATGGAAAGCGAGATACGGCCATTTCCCTTCCCGATAAATCAACCACAGAAATCGCGTTGCTATGCAATACAACCGCTGTTTTTTCGTCCTTGGAAACAGCCAACCCATAAGGTGCGCGTGATATCAATTTCGTTTCACCCGCGGGCTTGACCATTCTGCCACTGGGCAAGACCGATGGCCCGGTAAGTGAAATCTTTGCATATTCTTGGCTTCCCGGAACTTCCGCAATCTGAGCGGAAATAAACCAGGGTATTGAACAGAAAAATACTGACAAATACGACTTCAATGGAACGATTTTGCGCATGTCCGAATTAACCACCAGCACATTTGCATTGCATAATCACGAAGTAAACGAATCGTTAACCCCAACAAAGACACGACTACCGGCCGTAACAATTCCAAAATAAAAGCATAAGCTTTGAACGCGCGTCAGAATCAATATGACTAGAAAATTTCCTCAAAAAGTAAACAATAAGTCCCGTTTGTTAATAATTCATTAATAATTGACAAACAAGTCTTTAGTTATTTCGCAGCCAACCAATAGCCTATGAAAATCAAACAAATTCTCACCACAGCCATTTGCGCTATCTTGTTTACAGGAAACGCGTTGGCCCAGGTAACCACTGCCTACTTAAGCGGCGTTGTTACCAATGGAAATGCTCCGGTTGAAAATGCCACAATCAAGGCAGTTTTGACAACCACCAATGCCACGTACTCAGCCAACTCTCGTTCTGGCGGTGTTTACGACATTTCAAACTTGAACGCAGGCGGTCCGTACACTGTGACCATCTCTGCACCTGGACAAAAAGACATCATTTTCAGCGATGTATTTTTGACATTGGGTGAAAACTTCAAGTTGGATGCCGATTTCACCACCGAAAAAATTGGCGGTGTTGTGGTTAGCGTTTCTCGTAACGCGACCAAAACCGGTAGCAACTTGAACATCAACAGTCGTACCTTGACTACCCTCCCCACCATTTCGCGTTCGATCAACGACTTCACTCGTTTGACACCCCAAGCCGGTAGTGGAAGTAGCTTCAACGGTAGAGACGGTCGATTCAACAACATCACCATCGACGGAGCCAACTTCAACAACAACTTTGGATTGAGCGACAAAAACCTTCCCGGTGGCGATGCGCAGCCCATTTCATTGGATGCGATTGAAGCTGTTCAGGTGAACATTTCTCCTTTTGATGTTCGTCAATCGAACTTTACCGGCGCTGGTATCAATGCCATCACCAAGAGCGGTTCTAATACAACCACTGCTTCTGTTTACACGTTGATGCGCAATGAAAAATTCAACGGTACCAAGGTAGACACCTTTGATTTGGGAGAACAAAAGAAAACTACGTCAAACATTTTGGGCTTCCGTTTGGGTGGCGCATTGGTGAAAGACAAAATTTTCTACTTTGTTAACTACGAAAACGAAAAAACTTCATTGCCTGGCTTGCAATGGAAGGCTTCAAGACCTGGTACAGGCCAGAGCGCTTCCGACCCCAACCTATCACGCACCCTTGCCACAGATTTGGATTTGGTACGTACACACTTGAAAGAAAAATACGGTTACGAAACTGGAGATTACGAAAATCTCGGAAATTTCAATACCGCCAACCAAAAGTTCTTGGCTCGTTTAGACTGGAACATTTCTGCCAAACACAAATTCAGCTTGCGTTACAATTCGGTTCACAACACCAACGACCAGGTATTGAACGGAACTTCTGCACCAAACCCCCGTTCGGCTTCAAACCGTTGGTCTAACAACTCCATGAGTTTCGCCAATTCAAATTACTCTTTCGATAACAAAGTTTGGTCTGTAGCGGCTGAATTAAAAAGCAATTTGAGCAGCAAGTTGAGCAACCAGTTCCTCGCAACCTACACAAGCATCACTGATGCCCGTGGAACCAATAGCACGCCATTCCCATTCGTTGACATTAAAAAAGGTGGCGACAACTACATCAGCTTCGGTTACGAATTGTTTAGCTACAACAACAAAGTAAGCAACACCACTTTGTCGTTGATCGATAACATCACTTACAACTTGAAAAAGCACACCATCACCGCAGGTATCGCCTACGACCAAATGTATGTAGGAAACGCATTCCAACGTTATGGTACCAGCTACTATCGCTACGACTCATTGAGTCAGTTCTTGAACGGCATGGCGCCTTCTGCCTTCGCTTTGACATATGGATACGGTGGCGATGCTACACCTGTAGGTGCGGAATTGCAATTTGGTCAGTTGGCCGGTTACGTTCAAGACGAATTCCGTGCCAGCAAGAAATTGAAAATTACCGCCGGTTTGCGCGTAGATATGCCAATTTATTTGTCTGAGTCAAAGGCCAATGCGGGTTTTGTAAAATACGACACCACGGCTTTGTTCAAAGATCCTTCAGGCAACAAGATCAAATACAACCCCAACAGCTGGCCCACATCATCTCCTTTGGTATCGCCCCGCGTAGGTTTCAACTACGATGTTAATGGCGACAAGGATTTGATCATTCGCGGTGGTACAGGCGTATTTACAGGTCGTTTGCCTTTTGTTTGGTTCACAAACCAACCTTCAAACGCTTACGGTGTGCAAGCTACAGTTGAAGTTACCAAAGCGGCTGATTTGGCAGGCTACATCTTCAACGCAGATCCTACTGCTTACTTGAACAAATTCCCAACTACCCCCGGCACATTGCCTTCAGGTGCTTCATTCGCCAAGGTGGACAACAACTTTAAATTTCCTCAGGTTTGGAGAACCAGCATTGGTATCGACAAGAAATTGCCATTTGATTTGGATTTCTCTGCAGACATCATCTACACAAAAGAGTTGAATGGTGTTTACCAATACAACGCCAACTATGCTATAGCAGACACAACCTACTTCACCGGTACCGAGTGGGAGCGCGCCGCTTACAAAAAAGCAGCTAGCCGCTCTTATGTAAGTACTGTACGTGAGGCCATGGTATTGAGCAACACCAACTTGGGTAGTGGTTTGAGCGCTGCCTTCACGTTGAGTCGCAACTTCAAAAATGGCTTCAGCGGTTCTATTAGCTATGCCTACAACAACACCAAAGACATCACTTCAAACCCAGGTTCACAAGCAGCTTCTGCTTGGAGCAACAACCGCACAGTAGGTGGAAACAACGCCCAAGAATTGGCCATTTCCGAATACTCTACCCCCAACCGTGTGATTGCCAACGTTTCAAAGAAATTTGAATACGGCAACCGCTTTGGAACCACAGTGAGCTTGGTGTACGATGGTTACAACCCAGGTCGCTACAGCTACATATACTCATCTGATATTAACAACGACGGTTTAACTGGAAACGACTTGTTGTTTGTACATGCATCATCCGATATCAAATTTTCTGACTTGGTGATTGGCACCAAGACCATTACTGCCGCTGATCAAGCCGCCGCATGGGATGCTTACGTGGCCCAAGACAAATACTTGAGCGCGCACAAAGGCCAATTCGTTGAGCGCAATGGTGGATTGTTGCCTTGGTTGCACCGTTTTGATTTGCGTTTGTTGCAAGACGTAGCGCAGAACATTGGCAAGAACAAGCACACATTGCAAATCAGTGCCGACATTTTGAACATTGGCAACATGATCAACCCAGCTTGGGGTATCCGTAAGCAGTTGACTGTGAGCAACGGTGGTGTATTGAAATACAATGCGGCCAACGGCACTTACAACTTCAACGCGGTAAACGGTGTATTGCCTGTTGAGAGCTTCCGTCCGATCGTTAGCACCTCTACTACTTGGGGTATGCAGTTGGGCTTGCGCTACTCTTTCTAAGCAATATCCAGCATTCATAACATAAAAGGGGAGGGGCGGCCAATGGCCGCCCCTCCCCTTTTTATTTCCAGTATAAACACCTTCGAAATGA
This sequence comes from Bacteroidota bacterium, assembly GCA_037975865.1. Lineage (GTDB taxonomy): Bacteria > Bacteroidota > Bacteroidia > NS11-12g > UBA955 > UBA955. Next base: position 400 of record JBANFU010000052.1, on the reverse strand, counting down.
CCATAACTTCAAGGCATTGTTTCTAACATAAACAATTGATTTAAAATTCGTTCAAATTCTTCATGAGAACTTAAACCACACATCAAACAAGGATTACATTACCGCAATAATTTCGGAATAAAATAACCATGAAAACCCTCTTGAATACCCTATGCACAACCGGCCTAATGATTCTCTTCGGCCCGTTGTTCAATTCTTCAGCCTCAGCACAATCTTTGCTGATTTCCGAAGTATTTGTAAATCCATCTGGCACCGACTCATGCAAAGAGTTTGTTGAACTCGTTGCCACCAAATCCATCGATTTTGCATCCACCCCCTATTCAGTCATTGTATGCAACAACGGAACAAGCACAGTTCGCGGCTGGAAAGAAGGCAAAGCCATTACTTACGCATTTGAAAT
>JBANFU010000027.1:0-9581 GCA_037975865.1 Bacteroidota bacterium | reverse complement strand
CCCTTTTTGGGCGAGTCTTGGTTTGGAAAATCTCGGGGTCCGGGTTTGTTTTTTCCGGGCTGTTTGATAAATAACGCCATCACAACGCCTGTAGAGACCAAACACACGGGCGATTGGATTTATTCAACACCCGTAGAGAACAATCCCCTGCTCACTGCCGGAATCACGGGATACGCCGCAAAAACCGAAGATTGGAAGTCCACCCTGAGTATTTTGATCCCCAGCAGTTTCGCCAAAAACACCGATCGTTTGGCCTTGTATTGCGACCGCAACGAACAACAGTTTGATGTAGTCATCACTTGTTTGTCGGGAAGAAAACCCGACGGATCCCCCATTACCCTCACCAAGAAGGAATTTCCTGCCTCTATTTCATATCGAAATTCATCGTATTTGGAATTCACCTTGCCCTCGGGAACCAAAGAGATACTGATCCAATTCAAGCAGGTTATTTCAACCCAAAAATCATTCACGCTGTACGGTGTGTCACTAACCAACAGCAGACAAGGAAATTTGCACAGTGCAGGTATGCGCGGTTGTGGATACAGTCAATTCTATCGCTTACCCCAACTGAAGCAACAACTCACACAATTATCACCCAATGTAGTATTGTTGGATTTTGGGGCACATGACCTATATCGGGGACAAGAATCAGAATCTCTTTATTTGGAGCCCATCAAACGAAGTATACAGCTGATTAAAGAAGTTCTACCAGCCAGCAAAATTGTGGTGGTCATCCCCCAAGATGGCATTCGTGGTGGTCGAACTTTGTCCACCTACGAGAAATACGAAAAGGCCATCATCGCCCTGTGTAAAATTGAAAAAGTTGCATTCTATGACTTGTATCGAGTTGCGGGTGGAAAATACGCGGCACAATATTGGTCGGATTACCAACTATTCATGGTCGATGGTCTACATCTGCAAGAATCAGGCACATATGTAAAGGGTCAGCTATTTGGTCAAGCATGGGAAAATACCACAGAGCGCTATAACAATGGATACAGACAGTTCATCCTGCCCGAGGACAGCAGCAAACGACTGGCGTTTCGCACACGTGATACGCTTTCAAAAAACGTTGTTGTGACAGAAGTATGGCGGTACCATGTGGTTAGGCGTGGTGAAACCGCTTATCGCATTGCATTGAGGTATGGCATCACCACCGCGCAATTGAAAGAATGGAATCACTTGCGGAACTACAACATTTCGGCCGGCACTCGGTTGAAGGTGGGCAAACTATCCATTGCCACGAAATCGGACCCCATTCAGAGTTTGGAGATGAAAGACAGTGCCGATGCGGAGGGGGCAACCGCCATCATCCCCAATCCCACAGTACCAAAATATGTCGACAGCACGCAAATCAGCACGCCCAAACCCAAGGTTCCCCCGACCAATACGCCCAGACCGAAAGTATCTTACCACAAGGTTAAACCGGGTGAAACCTTGTATTCCATCGCAAAAAATCACGGACTTACCGTGGATCAACTGAAACGGTTAAACGGCTTGAGAAGTAACAACATCGCAGTTGGTCGATTATTGAGGGTTCAATAGCGTAATCCTGTGTTTCACATCGACGATTTGTCGATATTTGCGATTTATGTCGTTTCGCAACCCCTTCCGTCCATCGATCGCCTTGATATCCTTTGCGATAAGCTTTTGCGCCGCTACCCAGGCACAGCCATTTGAACCCCGCGTGCGTGGCGATCGTTCAATAGACAATGGTGGTATTGGAGGTCCTGCAGAAAACAGAAATGGACAAACAGGTCCAATGGGATTTCGTGCCATGGCCTTTGGCCAGTGTGCTGCTCTGACCTGGGAGGGAAAAGAAACAGCGGTATCGGGCGCGGTTATTTCACTGTTGATTCCCAATGATACTTCTTTGATTGGCTCTAAACTGAGCATTTTGCCCAACGGCAGTATTTCCGCTGAGTCGTTAAAGAACTTCCGCTATATGACCAAACGGATGCAAGAGGGAGACAAATCCTATCCCAATGGCGGATTGACCGAAACGGATTCTCAGGGAAACTATACAGTTCGTTTTTCGGTTAGGCAGTTCATGGACCCCAAAGCGCAGCCCAATTTCGAAGCCATCAGTAAAGATATTGCCAACCCAAAAAGCAAGGCTTTCACCTTCTTATTGGTGGCCACTCACCCCAATGGTACCAAGGCGCAACAATGGATCAACTTGCACGATTTGGTTCAACGTCCACTGTCTCAGTCTAATGGAACAATCACATTGAACTTCCCAAAACTGTGGTTGGTGAATGAAGTATTGCCCATGGAAGGCGCATTTATCAAGGTTCAAGCGGTTACCGTGAAAGGCGACACCACCGAGATGAATGCCTCGAGTTTCAAAGTCAATCCCGATGCATCCGCAGAGGACTTGGTGAGTAAAATGCCTGGGGTTACGTCTTCCAACGGTCAGATTCAAGCGCAGGGAGAACAGGTAAAAAAAGTATTGGTGGATGGCAAACCCTTTTTTGGCGAGGATCCCAACGCGGCCTTGAAAAATTTACCGGCCGAAGTGGTGGGAAAAATTCAAATTTACGATGCCAAATCTGAGCAAAGTTTGTTTTCGGGGATCGACGATGGCAATACCACCAAAACGATGAACATCGTTACCAAATCTCAGTTCAGAAATGGCGTTTTTGGTCGTTTCTTCTCTGGGGTAGGTCAATCTATTGACGGCACTGGCGATTTACTTAAAAACAAGGCAGGTATCACCCTAAACACGTTCAAGGGGAACCGCCGCCTCACCTTTTTAAGTCAAATGAACAACATCAACGAACAGAACTTCTCTTTTGAGGATATCGTTGGGAGTATGGGCGGCGGCAATCGCGGAGGCTTGGGCGGTGGCGGAAATCGCGGCATGGGTGGCATGGGTATGGGCGGCATGGGTGGTGGAGCCAACTTTTTCACCGGTACGCAAAATGGTATCACCACAACCCGGGCCATTGGCATCAATTACAGCAACCAATGGGGTAATAACCTGGAGTTTAGTGGCAGTTATTTCCTCAACAGCACCCAAAACGACAACCGATCTGAAACCAATCGATATTACGTGGGTGGAGACCCAAAAATGGGCGCATTCAATTACGTTGAAATCAATCCGAGTTCAACAAAAAACCTGAACCATCGCCTAAACGGTCGACTCAACATCAAATTAGACTCTGTCAATACGCTGTTGATTGAACCCCGCATTTCTATTCAGCAAAACAACAACCAGAGTCCCATCAGTGCCGTCACCTACAACAGTCTGCTTACGCCAGTATCTGTTCTACTAAACAACACCCAAACCAATACCGATGGGTATCGCGCATCGAGCAGTTTCCTGTATCGACATGCCTTTGCAAAAAAAGGACGAACCTACTCCATGGAAATGAATCCGGGTGTGAACGGACAATCGGGGCTCACCAACCTCAATTTCAAAAATCAGGTTACGATTGATACAAACGGATTACAAGTGATTAACAATCGCGACCAAAGGACCGATTTATGGAAGCAAACGCGCACCTTCAGCGGTAACATCACATTCACCGAAGCCCTGGATTCCAACAATTTTCTGGCCACAAGCCTATCAACCAGTATCAATCAAAACAACAACGATCGCCTAGCCTACCTCAAAGACGCAGCGAGTTTGGGATACACACTTCTCGACACCTTTTTTTCAAGTCAATTCGTCAATGGATATTCCCAAAACAAATTGGGCATCAGTTACCGGTACCAAACCTACAAATGGAATGTCACTACGGGGATCGACGGTCAGTTAGCCAACTTAGACGGCTCTCAAACCATGCCTCGAAACAGCGAGCTAAACCGACAATTCACCTCCATACTACCCTATGTTCAGGCGCGCTATAACTTGGGAATGAAGAAGAATTTGCGTTTGAATTACAATACATCGAACAACGCCCCCTCCATTGACCAGTTGCAACCGGTTATCAACAACAACAACACGATGCAATTGAGCTCGGGAAACCCCAATTTGGTTCAAGATTATCAGCACAGCCTGTTCTTGCGATATTTTTCCGTGGTGCCAGAATCCGGCAAAAACGTTTTTTGGATGATCAACGCACAGCAAAGCAACAACTACATCAGCAGTAAATCAGTGTTGGGAGGTCGCGATGCGGGATGGATTCGTCTCGACTCCAACTTTTATGGTGGGGGCACAGCGGCGAATAAAATGACTTCTACTGGCAGCATCGACAGTATCCGCCTTACGCCCGGAGCACAGATGACCTTGCCCGTGAATTTGAATGGCTATTACAGTGTGCGATTGTTTGGTTCGTGGGGTAAAACCATCAAAAAAATGAATGTAAATGTGACCGGAGGATTGTCGACCAACAACATTCCCAGCATCATACAAATTGGCAATGGCCCTGCGCTTACCAACAATGCCAAGAATCCCTCTGTAAATGCCGGCTTGGTAGTAGGCAGCAATCTGTCGGAGCGAATGGATTTCCGCATTACGGGAAATGGAAGTTACAGCAAGGTCATCAACACGATTCAAAAGGCCAATGATCAAACGTACATGAGTTATAACACCCAGTTTGTGTTGAATTATATGCCCTCGAAAAGTTGGGTGATTAACTCAGACATTACCTATCAAGCGTTCAAGGGATTGTCTTCCGCTTTCAACCAATCGTACTACCTCTGGAATGCCGGTTTGGGCTACAAATTCGGAAAAAACAAAGCGGCTGAACTGCGATTAACGGCTTATGACATTTTGAATCAAAACCGAAGCATTCAACGAAATGTAACCCAAACGTATTACGAAGATGTAAAAACAACCGTCCTCACAAGATATGTTATGATGACATTCAGTTACAAATTGCGCAAATTCAATGGCAAGGGTGAAGACGGAAAAGAAATGAAGATGATGTTCCCCGGGGGCATGCCGCCGCCAGGTATGCCGGGAATGGGTGGACCTGGTAGATAACTGCTTATCTTTGGATTGATGGGCGCGATAAACATCGATCAAAAGGCAGTGGATCAACCCGCAGAGGTGCGACGACCACACCAACTTTCATTGGATTTACTGCGGGCGCTAGCCATTTTGCTGGTGCTGGGCCGACACAGTTTCTCGGAGGGATTTTGGCACAACATCGGTTGGAGCGGGGTTGATTTGTTTTTTGTGATTTCAGGATTTTTGGTGTCGGGGTTGATTTTTGCGGAATACACCCGCACCGGGGATGTGAGAATAGGACGATTCTTGGCTCGTCGCGCCTTAAAAATCTACCCTAGTTTCTATTTGTTTTTGCTGGTGAGTTTGATCGCTGCCGGACTGGTGGGCAAAGAATACGCGCCATCCCAAATATTGAGCGAGGTCTTTTATTTACAGAGCTACATCGAGGGAATGTGGATGCACACTTGGTCTTTGTCAGTAGAAGAGCATTTTTATTTAATTTTAGCCTTCGTGGTGGCCTGGTGGCGCCGAAGAGGTAGTTCTATCGATTACCGCAAAATGATGGGCCTGCTCATGGGCATTTCGCTGGTATTGGTATTGAATAGAATATACTACTGTTGGGGACATCGTTTCGAGTCGAGTTTTGATTTTACCGGTACGCATTTGCGCGCCGATGGCATTTGGGTTGGGGTAATTCTTTCTTATGGCTACCATTTTGGTCAACTCAAACGATGGATTCATTCCCATTCCCGACTGTTGTGGGTCCCTATGGTGGGTTTGATGTTAACTTTATGGCTGTATCCTGTGGGTTCGTTCGAAATGAACACCCTTGGATTCAGTGTAATAGCCCTTGGATTTGGCTGCGTGTTGTGTAAGGGATTGGCTGCTGAGGATCGATTGCAATTGCTAAGGGAACAAGGCTGGGTTTTGCGGGGCGCGATCGACGGGCTTTCGGTGATTGGACGACGCTCCTACTCCATTTATCTATGGCATTTGCTGGCCGATAATGTGCTAATGAAGGCGGGATTGTTTGAACGGTTGGGACTCATTTATGGTCGCACCGCTGCAGGACTCATTACCGTTGTCTTTTCTGTTGTCTTGGGGATAATCATGGCCCAATTGATTGAGAACCCCATACTTCGTTGGCGGAATCGCGTAATCGCATAAAAAAAGCCTCAAATTTCTTTGAGGCTTTGGTGGTGATTCCGCTGGGACTCGAACCCAGGACCCATACATTAAAAGTGTATTGCTCTACCAACTGAGCTACGAAATCGTTTCCTTTTCTGTTACTTTAAGGAGGTGCAAAAATACATCTCTCCACGTAAAAATCAAATGTTTTTACGAAATTTCTTTTCGGTATGTGTGATGAATTTTTGTCTTTACCGCGCCCAAACTTTCTAACATACTGATCATCTTTGGATTGAAATCCCCAATCCATGCCAACTCCATGCTTTGAACGGTTTGATTGCTGTGAATTCCTTCGTAAAATTTCATGATCAGCCCTGTTTCAATGCCCAAATTCTGGTAATCAGGCACTACGCCGAACACAATTCCTTTGGCTTTGTTGATGGTATTTCTGTACCACAAGAATTGTAATTGCTGCCACAGGCCCATTTTACCCTTAAAGCGTTTGAAGACTTGGTTGATTTCCAAAATGGCGATAAAAAACCCGATGGGACGTTGATTGTCGTAGGCGAAAACCGCAAACTCTCGGGGCATGGCGGGCTTCACTTCTTTCAATCGCTTATTCAGAACTTGGGACGTCAGCGGCTCAAAATCTTCGTGAAATGCCCATGCTTCATTGTATATCTGCACAAAATCTTTGGCATATTTGTCGATCTGGGCGTAATCCAACAACACAAACTTATAATTCTCCTTGCTCATTACGCGGTCGGCAATCTTGCTAAAGCGATCGTAATTGAAGGTTTTATCGGAGATGTCATAGGTGTTTTGTTCAATTTCCAACTGGTACCCGCGAGATTCGATCCACTCACGGTAATACGGTGGGTTGTAACTCTCACGATACGAGACAGGGTTTTGGGCTGAAATGAGCAATCCCCAAAAACTATCTCTGTCGCCAAAGTTAATGGGGGCATCGATACTCAGACAGGCGGTTTCATGGAGCCAATTCTCTGCTACATTCCATAGCTCCATCGCCATTTCACGATTTTCTATACATTCAAAAAAACCGATGCCTCCACGTCGGCCCGACTTCGGCTTTTGCGTATAGAAGGCGGCGATTCGGCCGGCCGGCAGGCCGGCCGAATCGTACAATACCCATCGGCGCGCAGCGCCATTTTGAAACGACTTGTTCTTTGAGGGGTCAAAGATCCCTTCGACATCATTTTCTAGGGGATAAATAAACGATGGATCATGTGCGTAAACTGCATCCAATACACGGTGAAAATGTTTCACCTGTTCTGCGGTTTCAACTTCCGCCAGGCTGTAATTAGACTTTTGCCCTGATGTTATAGTCATGATTTACGGTTTCTTTTCCAAAGATATGTTTTCGTCGCCCTTTTGATACGGTGTATACGTCAGGATAAACTGAAACATTTCATCCGATGCCCGCATACTAGCACCTCCATAGTCCCATCGTTCGGCCACCGTTTTGGGTGGATTGTTGGGATTGTATGGATTTTTGGTGGTGTTATCGAATTCTGCAATCGCCACGATTTCAGATCCAGCAGGAATTTTCACCATGTGTTTAAACGTGTAGAAATACTGCCAATTGAAGTTCCATCGGGGAATACGAATCAACGGAATGGTATCGCCATTGGGCTTGACTGCAAATGCCCAAAACGACTTGCCCAATTGATGGAGATGGGGATTGATTGTGAGCACTGAAATATCGGCATCAATCACATAGCGCGTGCTGTGTTTGGTTACCTTGTTTGCCGGCACCACCAGGGGTGGCACAATTTTACTAACCCCGTTGGTACCAAGCATCAACTCTCCCGTAGCGCGTTTTGGCGCCGTCTCGGTGAAAAAGACATTCAATACGGCCCTGTCTGTGATATTGGTGTCGGATGGACCGTAATGCACATCATTCATCACCGCGGCAAAGTCCTGCGTTACTTCAAAGACGCCAATGCCCTCAGGGTATTCTACCCCTTCCACTCCGGGCAGATAATTAAAGGCCGAATGAATCCTGTTGGGCAATGGGCCTCCCAAATTGACCAATTTCATTTTCTCAAAGGAATTCGAATTCATGGCGTTGGTTGTCTCCATTTTCCTCACCGTTCCCGGTCCCTCGGTTTTTGATCCTTCGCCGTACAAGAGCAAATGTCCATTGGCGTGATGAATCAACCCCGCAGAAGACGGAATCAGTTCCAGTGCTGAAACAAACCGTTTGCGATCTAAGTGAACATGCGCTTTGGAAATAAAGAATCGGTCGAGATCCCCTTCGTGCAAGGAAACCGTATCAAATGGAATCACCAGATCGGGCTTTCGAATGTTGCTTTTGTACGACACAGGTGCTTGATAGGTATACGCAGCATTCCCTTCGGGAGCTCCTTGCTCTGCCCATCGACTGATGGTGGCAATTTCTATTTCTGTAAGCACCTTTTCACCCACGAAATGACTGTAGTTGGGATCGGCTGGCCATGGCGGCATGTAACGATTTTGTGTAACCTTGGCTATGGTTTTCGCGCGTTTCCGCACCGCTTCAAATCGTTCCAAGGAAAATGGGGCCGCCCCGTTTTCGCGGTGACAAGGCAAGCAGTTTTTTGCTAAAATGGGTGCAATGTGTTCCGAAAAAGTGGGATTTTCTGGGACACCTGTCAGCGATGTCTTATTGCTGCAACCAATTGTAGAGACAACCGATGTCAATAAAATGATATACAAATGGTTGAATTTCATATTAAAGCTTTGGTTCACTTGGAAAATCTTGCACAAAACACCCTACGGCTTGGGTATTCTTCACTGAGACCTGGCCGGTTTTCAACAGCTGTTTTATCGCATCCCGTAGATAGTGCTGTTGGGCCGCCTTTTTCACAACACCCAATGAAATGGCACGATCATCAATTTTTCCTTGGTATAACATTTCCCGTGCTGGGCAATCGACCAAAACCACTTGAGGGTATACCGATATGTGGTAACGTCTACATATAATGCCTGTATGGTCGTTGAAATAACATGACTCCATGCCGCGGATGGTTTTGCTACCTGTACCTGGATCCAACAAGCAAAACACAATACGATCTCCGTAGGACAAATACAGATCTTTGAGGGTCTTTATGTAATTTTTGGCGATGGGACACTCATTGGAATATGAAATCAAGCATAAATACTTTGATGACTCGAATCGAGACCTAAATTCATCGATAATCAACGATGAATCATTCTCGCAAGAATCCATCGATTGATTCACACTGGGTTGATCTTTTGAGGATTTTCCCACACAAGAGCTGGTTAAACATGGAATGAGCAGTCCTACCGACAATAAAACACAAACCAGCAGGCCCGGATTGAGATTGTAACGAAGGAAACGCATCGGATTCATGTTAAACGCGGGTTCTGGCATATTCCCACAGCAGCATACCACAGGAAACAGAGATATTGAACGAGTGTTTGGTACCGAGTTGGGGAATTTCGATGACACCATCACAAGCGTGTATCACCGATTCCTCTACGCCATCGATTTCATTGCCGAAGACAAAGGCCACGGGCTGTGTGCCAA
>JBANFU010000004.1:0-10282 GCA_037975865.1 Bacteroidota bacterium | reverse complement strand
CCATTGGATTTTCCCTTGCGATTACAGCTGGAACGCCAATTTTGAGGTGGTAAAACCCTATATCAAAGAAATCATGACCTCAGTTTTGACCCATGATTTACCCTATGGCACGCTGTTGAATGTGAACATGCCGGTACCCGAGGATGGTGAGATCAAAGGGATCAAAATTTGTCGACAAGCCCAGGCGAAATGGAAGGAGTCGTTCGATCAGCGCAAAGATCCGTTTGGTCGGGATTACTATTGGATGACGGGCAATTTTATCAATATGGATCACGGACAGGATACCGACGAGTGGGCCTTGAAACACGGGTACATTTCGGTGGTGCCTACGATGTTTGATTTGACCGACCATCAGCGCATCGGTGCGTTGAACCAATGGGGTTTGGATGAGTTTAAAGGCTAAGAAATAAGGCGATGAAAGTCAATTGGATACACATGCTTTTGGGTTTGTTGGCCGGCTCGGCCTTGCCCTTGTTGTTGGGGATGGGCATTGCCATACCGCAAGGGGTGAAGCCCGAAACATTTCTTTGGGCGATTACCCATTTTGAGTGGTATTATAACAGCATTTTTCAGTTGGGCGTAGCAGCAAACATTGGGGTGTTCTTCTTACTCATTAAGAAAGATTCGCTGATTTATTTCAATCGAGGTTGGTTGCTGGGCACCATTTTGATGACCGTTTGGGCAGTGATGATTGAACTGTCTCGATTCTAGATTCTGCGCGATATTCATCTGATTCCATGACAGCTACAAGTCCCAAACGCAAAGTGTTTGTCCTTGCCGGAGAGGCCAGTGGCGATTTACATGGAAGTCACGTAGTGCGGAAACTGGTATCCGGGGGCCAGGGATACGCACCCTGCGATGTGGTTTGTTGGGGCGGTGATTTTATGGCTGCGGCAGGCGGCCGATTGTTGAGTCACTATAAGGAGCGGGCCATCATGGGCTTGTGGGAAGTGATTCGAAATTTGAAAAAGATTCGGGGCTTTTTGGCTCAGGCCAAGGCCGATATTTTGGCAGAAAAGCCGGATGTGCTGTTGCTGATCGACAATCCCGGTTTTAATTTGCGGATTGCCAAATGGGCGAAAGCGAAGGGCATTGCGGTGCATTATTACATCGCACCAAAGGCATGGGCTTGGAACACGGGTAGGATCAAGACGATGAAGCGGGTGATTGACCGGCTGTATGTGATTTTTCCGTTTGAGGTGTCGTTTTTTGAGCGATATGGGATGGCCTCTGAATATGTGGGCAACCCAATTTTTGAAAAAATTCAAGCCACATTGAATGAATTTCACGATCGAAAGGGTTGGGAGGTGGACGTGATGGAGGCTTGTGCCAAGGTAGATCGCTATGTGTTGTTGATGCCGGGTTCTCGCAAAAATGAGGTGAGGAGTTTGTTGCCAAATTTTGTGTCGGCCGCCCGGAAATTCAATCCCAACGCGGTTTGTCTAGTGGCGGGTGCACCGGGTTTGGATCAGTCGTTTTACGATCAAGTTTTATTGGAGGCTTTGCAGGATGGACGATTGACGGACGCGGATTTTGATTCTGTTCGGGTATACTTTGATGTGACTTATTCTTTGCTGATGCAACTGGGTGATGGTGCGCTGATGGCGCCTGTGAAGTCTAGCGTTCAAGGGAAGGGATTGGCCTTGGTGGCCAGCGGCACGGCTACGTTGGAAACGGCTTTGTTGGGGGTGCCACAGGTGGTAGCCTATCGGGTGAATGGGTTTACTTATTTTATAGCCAAGTTGCTGGTGAAGCTGCGTTGGGTTTCATTGGTGAATATTCTCTTGAACCAGGGATTGTTGGTAGAGCATTTGCAGGATGTTTCTCCCGAGCGGTTGACCAAATCATTGCAAGAATTGGATGCGCAGCGCGATCGTATGGACGAAGGGTATCGGGCGCTGCGGGATTTATTGTCTGTTGGAGACGGCTCATCGGCCAGCGATGGGGTGGTACGGGGAATAGCAAAGGATCTGTATCTTTGAGGAAATGAAAAAGAAAATTGTTTGGGGAAGCGTCATTTTGGTTTTGATTACATTGTTGGCCATTCAGCGGGTGGAAGTAATTCCCAACAACAGCGGAGTGGATTCTTTGGATATCATGAAGGCATTTCCTACATCGCACAGGGTAAAGACGCTGTTGCAAACGGCTTGCTACGACTGTCATAGCAACAAGACCACATATCCTTGGTACTCAGAATACCAACCCATTGGTATGTGGCTGGAAGATCACGTGGAAGACGGAAAAAAGCATTTGAACTTCAACGAGTTCTCCGGATATCGTCCTTGGAAGCAATACCACAAAATGGAAGAGACGGTTGAAATGGTGGAAGAGGAAGAGATGCCCATGGCCAGTTATACTTGGATGCACGATGGGGCCAAATTGGAGGCCGCCGACCGCGAGAGCTTGGTTTTGTGGGCCAAAGGCGTGATGGATAGTTTAACACATCTGTATCCCAAAGACAGTTTGGTGAATCCGAGAAAGAAAAAGTAAATTTTTCTTCTTATCTTTGCAGTCCAATTGGGGGATTAGCTCAGCTGGCTAGAGCGCTTGCATGGCATGCAAGAGGTCGCCGGTTCGACTCCGGCATTCTCCACCCAATTAAAAGGCCTCAGAGCAATCTGAGGCCTTGCTGTTTTTGGCCGGTTCAAACATGGTTCAAACCATCCATTCATTGACTTGCTCAACTTCGGGTTAACTTTTTAGAGGAAAGTCAAGATATACACCGTGCTGTTTTCTTTGGGCTTAAAGCCAAAATTTCCAAGGGATGAAGCGGGGTGTTGTTTTCTTGTACTCGGCAAATTCGGGGTATTTGGCGGCGGTGATAGCTTCGCTGAAATTGGAACTTCCGCGGAATAAAAACAGCAGTAGCACGGCACCGATAATGCTCCAATTGATCCAACTACTGCCTGCGCTCACGGTGAAGAGGTAGAAGCAGATCCATATGCCTTGTTCGGCGGCGTAGTTGGGGTGACGCATGTATTTCCAAAGACCGGTGTGGGTGAAACCCTTTTTGTAATAGGGGTCGGATGCGGGGGTAGAATCTCCCTCTTTGGCCAGTTGCAAGCGGCGGTGTTTTTCCGTTTGATAGACGTATTGTTGTTGGTCGGCCACGGTTTCCATTACTATCAACAGGAACATCGCTCCAGCAACCAAATAATCTGCCGTACCCAGTGCTTGGTAACTGTGTCGCCAAGCTTCCAAAATGGGCAAGGTGAACAACAAGATCAACGCATTTTGATACAGACAGATGAAAAACAAATTGAACATCATCCAAGCGAAGCGGGATTGAAGGGCCGGGGTTTGTCGGAGTATGCTCCAACGATAATCTTCATCGCCGCCCCAGAATTTCCAGCTGTAGCCGCCGCGGCGGGCAAAGTTGTACGTTAATCTCACTCCCCACAAAGTAATCAATACGGCCATGATGTTGGTTCTGGGTTCAAAGCCCGCCGCGGCGGCGAAATGCCAACCGTAGTAAATCGGAATGAGGCTCCACAACTTATCGACTTGGGAATTGTTGCCGGTGAATTCACCCACCACAAAACACAGTAAGGCCACACCCAATGTTACCCAAAATACTTGGGTCAATGCCGTCCATTCAGCGGTTGAGAAATTCAAATCAGCCGTAAAAACGGCCACTGAAACCAAGGTTAAAGTGGCCGTGAGAAAAAGTATCGTTCGAATCATGAATCGCAATTAACACATTGCCATTCAATTATCAAAGATTAAAGCATGGTGCTTGGACAAACATAGTCGGTGATGGGGAACAAGCCCGACGCTTTGATGGCGTTAAAACCCCCTTGCACATCCACCAAGCGGTTGTAGCCCCTTGCCCGTAGAATGGAGATGAATACCATCGACCGATAGCCCCCGGCGCAATGCACATAATAGATTTTGTTGGGGTTGATTTTCGTCATGCTGTCATTGATATAGTCCAAAGGGGCATTGATGGCGTCTGTCAGTCGCTCACTGTAATTTTCGCTGGCTTTGCGCACGTCGAGTATGCCGGCCTCGGGATCAGAAAGCAAGCGCTGTTTTAGGGTGTCTACTGTGATGCTTTCAATGGTGTCGATGGGTTTTCCGGCCGATTTCCATGCCTGGATTCCGCCTTGCAAGAATCCCAAGCAGTGGTCGTAGCCAACCCTTGCAAGTCGGGTAACGGCTTCTTCCTCTCTGCCATCGTCGGTGACCAGCAGTAGGGGCTGTTTTACATCGGCTACCAGGGTTCCTACCCAACTGGCGAAGCTGCCATCGATGCCGATGTTGATGGATCCGGGGATAAATCCTTGGGCAAAGGTTTGTGCCGCACGGGTGTCGATGATGACCGCCTCGGTTCCCTCGGCGGCAGCCTCAAACGCCGCAGGCGTTTGAGGCGTGAGTCCCCGACCCAATACCTCCTGAATCCCATCGTATCCCGCAATGTTCATCAAGACATTCTGCGGAAAATAACCCGGAGGTGGCATCAATCCATCCAATACCTCTTTGATGAATTCCTCCCTGCTCAACGCCGGGTTCAAGGCGTAATTGACCTTCTTTTGGTTGCCCAACGTGTCCGTGGTCTCCTTGCTCATATTTTTGCCACAGGCCGATCCCGCTCCATGCCCCGGATAAACCACGATATCGTCATCCAAAGGCATGATTTTGTTGCGCAAACTATCGTACAAATGGCTCGCTAACTTCTCTTGTGTTAACTCCGCAATTACTTTTTGGGCGAGGTCGGGCCGACCTACATCGCCAATGAACAGTGTATCCCCACTAAACAGAGCCCGTTCCTTGCCATTCTCATCGGTAAGCAAAAAACAAGAACTTTCCATGGTATGTCCCGGTGTATGCAACACCTCCACGCTCACGCCCCCAATTTTAAATCGCTCCCCATCCGTGGCTGTATGGGCGGGGAAATGGGGTTTGGCGGTTGGACCGTAAACAATCGTTGCGCCCGTGGCCTTGGCCAAATCGAGGTGGCCCGACACAAAATCAGCGTGGAAATGTGTCTCGAAAATATACTTGATTTTCACCCGATCTTTTTCAGCCCGATCGATGTAGGGCTGGACTTCACGCAGTGGGTCGATGATGGCGGCTTCGCCGTTGGATGCGATGTAATAGGCCCCGTGGGCGAGACATCCCGTGTAAATTTGTTCTACTTTCATGGCAGATAATTGTTGGTTTGTACATCAAATGTCTGCCCGCGATTTTGTTTAAACTGTGATATTCATCACCCAAAAGGATGATAGTTTGCAAATTTTCCGGTGTTACGTAACTGAGTAATTCGAATGATGGCGTGATACTCATGATGTCCCTTAAATCCAAAGTCAAATTGGGTTTGGAACTGGTTGGGGTAGAGTTCGTTTAAAATGGCCAAACGATCTGATACCAATTGATTGCCAATGCCTAAGCCATGAACGCGCTTTTTATTTTTTAATGCGTGGGTATTGACAATTTTTATTTCTAATTCATCTGTTCGATTGAGTAAAATATCAATGTAAATTTCAGCGGGCCCCTTTGAGACGAGTACCCCGTGTTTGATGGCATTTTCAATGAGCGGCTGTAATATCATGGGTGGAATTAGCCACTCAGTGATGCGAACTTCATGACTAACCCGTATTTGAAATAGGAAATTTGTATCACTTTCAAATCGCAGTTTTTCCATAGCCACATATTCTTTGATGAAGTCGAGTTCATCTTTGAGATAAATGAGTTCTTTGTTGGAATTTGAAAGGAACATACGGTTGAGTTTTGCCAACCGCGCTGTTACGTCAATGGCTTTTTTGGTTTCAGCCCCTATAATCAGTGACTGAATTAAACTCATGCTGTTGTATATGAAATGGGGATTAAAATTTGATTGAAGCGTTTTTAATTGCAAAGTGGCGATTCGTTTTTGTTGTGATTCTTGTGTTCGAATTTGGTTGTAAAATACCCAATACAACAGAGATAGGATCGACAAGAGCATTAACCAGAATGGAAAATCTCGATAAAATTCTGTGGTTCCTATTATCAGTTTTGACTTCCAATGATTTTTTAAGGAAATCGCCAAATTGAATTTACCCAATCCAATGCCATTAATCCAATAATGGGCATCACCCCGAAAAAAACCACGTTGATTTTGTCCGGTTTTAACATCAGTTAATTCGACACTGTACAAGGAACGTTGCAAATCGAAATAATGAGTACCACTAACCGTTATCCTGAAGTTTTTTTCCGTGTTAACTGCAAAATAAGGTCTGGAAAAGAATTTGGGATTATCGCGGAAACTGTATTGTACTTCAAATTGGGGGTCTAAAGTGGGTTCAAATTGTATGGTTTGGGTTGTATTTCCGCGGTCAATGATGAATCGGTTTCCTGCCAAAATAATGGGTCCTTGAATTCTCCATTGTCCCAGATACAATTGTCTACGAATTGTTGGCTGCTGATATTTTGAGTCAATGTCGATTTCGACCAAATATTTTCCAGAGTACAGATAAAGATTACTTCCATTACTCAGGGTTTGAATGACGGAGAAGTCGCGAAACGACGCATTTAGGTTGATACTAGTTAAAAAATGTAATTTTTTTTCTTTGAGAAAAATGCGGAAAACATCATAAGAGTTTCCATTTTCAATCAGCAACATGTCATTTACAATCTCGAAATTGAGCGTGTATTGATTGATTGATTTGTCTGATGTGAGAAGGTGTTGCCGATTATTTTTATCGATGAATGCAAAGGACTTGCCCATGATATGGTAAAACAGGAGTCCATTGGATTCACGAACGCAATCCGCTTTTGCTTCGTATGGGGTTTCAGTGAATTTTGATGTTTCAGGATCGTATATCCAAATATTTTGATAGGGTTTAAATAACCAAATGGTAGAATTCTTGACGTGCATCCATTGAAAGGATTCTGCATCAAAAAGTGGTTTAAGTTTCCTCGTTAACGGCTCAAAAGACCATAGTTTTTTGGCTCCCAGAAGGTATAATACATGATTAATCTCAACCACTTCACGAATTCGGTCTTCAAAGCCAACTTGTTTGAATTGTTTGATGTCGCAACATGCATTGTGGGTTTCAAAATCTATGGTGAGAAAGTTGGAGTTATTGCCTACAATGAAATTTGCAGTTGCCAAAATTTTGGTGCTAAAATCTATGGGTGTAAAATGGTTTTTTTCGGGTTGAATAAGCAGATGGACTCCATCTGTTTCCGTGGAAATCCATATTGCATTTCTCAATTTTGAAGGCGTTATTGACCAAATTGATTGAGCATGAGGGGGATTGTAAGCGGTGATTTTGGGATTGTGAGCATGTAAAAAACCATCATCGAAATCATTGGTATTCGAGACGGCAGCGTATAACTGATTTTGATGAATTTGAAAGTCCCAAAATGCCCATGATTCATGGTGGTCTGCCTTTAAGGAGTACAATGTCCAAACATCAAAATTATTAATTACTGTGTAGTGATTTACCCCTCCTAAAATCACTGAGGTATCGGTTTGGAATGCTGAAATATTGTTAAAGTAGGTTTCGGGTAATTTTTGTCCGCTGGCTTCTAAAATGTTTTTCCATGATACCCAATCGCCGTTTTTCGTTTGTTGCACTATGGTATTGTTTGGGTAGGAAAGGGCATGTAATTGGCCCTTTCGTATAAAAACGTCCATCGGCATGTTGTTGAGGGGCAGATCTCTTTCAGAGAGAAGTCTCGGAATTAATTTATTGTCAGCAAATTCGTAAATGCCATGTCGTGCAATACAAAATAATCTGCCATTTATTGAACGGAGTCTACGTATTTTTTGAAGGTTAGGATGGTTGTTGTGGTTAATGAGGTGACCGCTCTTCAGGTTGAAACGATACAGACCGTTGTTATAGGTTGCAACGAGTAAGGATTGATTCCAAATGCAAATGTCCCAGCATTGCTGAGAGCCCACAATTTTTTTTATTTTCTCTAAGGGCAGTTGATTTTTTGGGGCATAGTGCAGTCCACCATCAGTAGCTACCAATACACTCCCGGTTGGAAGTTCTAAAACGCGGCGGGTGCTGGCCGTTGGTAAACCATCTCTGGTTGAAATTTCTGGTAATTGCGGTAATACCTGTGCGCTTGAACAGAGGATTAACCAATGCCATAGGAGGATTGCAATACCTTTCTTCCAGTTTTTGAAAGGGCAATATGTTTTCCATTTTTTAGGCATAGGTGATTACTCTTGAATGTCGCTATCTGATCAACGGGCACCAAATATGAACGATGTACGCGTACAAAATGACTGGGCAAAGATGGCGATAAAACTTTTAAAGTTTTAGATATCAAATGTTCCTTTTGAGGCGTAATGATTTTGGAATAGGCCCCTGCAGCCTCAACGTATTCGATATCTCGAAAAGGGACAACCACATTGGTTCCACTTTCACGAATCACCAACGAAGTTTTATTGGATAGCAGGGTTTCGGGGATTTTGGTTGCACCAAGTCGTTTCTGAATTTTGTTTTTTAATTCCTGAAAATCGCTTTCAGAAATGGGTTTTAGGAGATAATCAACAACTTCCAACTTTATGGCTTGTAAAGCGTATTCCGGGAATGCACTGATGATGACAATTTGCGTAGAGGGAGGTAATTTGGAAGTTAAGTTAAATCCCAACTCTCCCTTGAGTTGAATGTCCAGAAATACGACTTCTGGTTCGAAATGATCAATGATAAAATTGGCTTCTTCAATGTTGCTCGCAAAGTGAATATGCCCAAACAAATCCGCGGCTTGCTCACGGATAAAATAGCCCACCATGTCTCTTCCAGATTTTTCATCGTCAAGAACAAGGGCCGTTAAATTTCCGTGAAGTGCATTCATATCGCTAACTTACATCGCGAAATTCATTTTATTGGTGTGCCATGGGGAAAAAGGTCGGGTATTTAATGAGCGGTTGATTTCTTTAGCAAGGAAGGGCGGGGAGTATATTTGCTGTCATGAAACAGCGAACCGTTCAAATTATGGGGTCGGGATTAATGGCGGAAATTGCGTTGATGGGTGCAGAATTGCAAGTGTTGAAGCGCGATGGGTCTGATAATGTACTTTGGCAAAAGGACGATGCCATTTGGAATCGGGTGGCGCCCAATTTGTTTCCGATCGTGGGCCGGTTGAAAGGGGATGCCTACACCGTGGGTGGTAAGTCCTACGCCATGAGACAGCATGGATTCGCACGCGACCGGGAGTTTGAGGTGTTGGCGCAGTCGGAAAGTTCGGTTTTGCTCGGCTTGCGGTCCGATGCAGCCTCGTTGGCGGTATATCCCTATCCCTTTGATTTCAAGGTGGGCTATCATTTCGATGGTCGGGTACTCTGGGTAGACTATATCACGGAGAACACAGGTGAGGAAACAATGTTATTTTCGGTGGGTGGACATCCGGGTTTTGCGTTGCACGGGGCGCTAGAGGGGCATTCGCTGGTCTTTTCTGAGGCCGGACAGCGCAAAGGGTTTACCGCGGAGCGCAGGTTGATAGAGGGCGGTTATTATTCGGGAAAAACGTCGATGGTTGACGTATCTACAGGTACATTGGCTTTGAACGATGCGTTATTTCAGAGCGATGCCGTTGTTTTCAATGATCCGTGTTTTGATGAGGTTACGCTGTTGAATGCCCAGGGCGGGGCGATCCTTGATTTTTATTGTTGGGAGTGGGATGCAGTGGGCTTTTGGACCAAGCCTGGGGCGCCATTCTTTTGCATTGAACCTTGGTGGGGTTGGGCCGATGGTGTAGACAGTGATGGAGCCTTTGAATCCAAGCCCGGGTTGCACAATTTAGCACCGGGAGAGATAGAAACGGTGTCTTACGGATTGGGGTTGCGGTAGATTTTTCCGCTGGGCAGGGTGGCGATGGTCTTCACCCGGATGATCTCTTTGGGCTGCTGTATGCTGGGCAAGTTTGACAGACTTTGTTGAATGATGTGGTCTGGCGTTTGGTGGGTTGTGAATAGGGTGATTTGCTCGCCGTAGATGGGGTGTGATTTGCCGGCGCAATAGAAGCTGTAGAGGGGCCAATGCAGTTGCTGTGCGATCTTTTCTTCTAGGGGCTCAATGGCCACTTTGATGCCGCCGGTGTTGATGTACAGATTGCTGCGTTGTAGCCAGCGAAACCGATTGGGTGCGATGATTTGTACCTTATCGCGTAGGGTGAGCCACAGATTTTTTGTAGTGGGGTTACAAACCATGAGTTCGCTGTTTTCATTGGTTTGGATTTGGGTGTCGGGCGCGATGCAGTAGTCTAAATTACCGGGGGTTATTTCGCGCCCGGCAAAATGGGAGGCCGTTTCTGTGGTGCCGAAGGTGTGGATGAATCGGGTATG
>JBANFU010000238.1:0-4620 GCA_037975865.1 Bacteroidota bacterium | reverse complement strand
AACAGTCCGCTATGGTTAATAGCCTCATCGGCCGCCACCATGGCGAATTGTGTAAAAGGATCCATTTTCCTAGCCTCTTTGCGGTCAAAAAAGTCTTCAGGATTGAAGTTTTTAACCTCACAGGCGAATTTCACCTTGAACTTTTCTGTATCGAAGTGAGTTATCAAACCCGCCCCGCTGGTACCGGCCTGCAAGCCTTTGAAAAACGATGGGACATCATTTCCAATTGGCGTTAACGCACCCAATCCAGTTACAACAACTCTCCGGAGTTGCATGGCTTACTTCTTGTTTTCTTCGATGTAACGAACTGCTTCTCCAACAGTTTGAATCTTTTCAGCCTGATCGTCTGGAATGCTGATATCGAACTCTTTTTCAAATTCCATAATCAATTCCACGGTGTCAAGTGAATCGGCACCCAAGTCGTTTGTGAAGCTAGCATCGGTTACTACTTCGCTTTCTTCTACACCAAGCTTGTCTACGATAATGGCCTTTACTTTTTCTGCAATTTCTGACATGATCTTATTTTTTGATTTGAGTTGCAAAGAAACAATTTTTTGATGAGATACCACATTAAAATTATTTTTGTAGAAATTCTTTTGTCTATCAAGCGCCACAAATCGACCCTTTTAGGGGCTAGCATTGACCTGGAGATCATTGCTGTACATGCCCAAATTCCGCCACATTTGATGGCTTGGTGTCTAGATGACACTTTTTCTTCTCGATTTGTGCGACAAGACCCGCCCTTTTCAGTATTTTTGTCTCAGATTACAGAATCGAGGCATGTAGAATATTACTGGGAAGGCAGCGAAACCGCCTGCGAGATGTGGATTGTAGAGAACAAAGGCAGCGGTGGAATGCTTTACACAGGTAAACCTACACCGGATTTCTGGTTGCTGATGCGTGGAGCGGAAGACATGGGCGGAACCGACGAATGGTTGAAAGGAATCAAGACCATTTCAGCTGTTCAGATGGTTTACACCTTTCCTTCCCACAAATACAGCAAACTGAACTGGACCAATGCCCTGAGTCACCTGTAGTCGAACAACCGACTATGTACCAAGGAAAATTCAACAAAACCAAAATCGTTGCCACCATCGGCCCCGCCACCAGCAGTGAAGAAATGCTAGAAAAAATCATCCTCGCGGGTGTAGACGTTTGTCGTCTGAACTTTTCACATGGCGCCTATGAACTGCATCAAGAGGTGATCGACCGCGTCAGAAATATCACTCAGCGATTGGGTTGCAACGTGGCCTTGTTGCAAGATTTACAGGGACCTAAGTTGCGCATCGGCAAAGTGGACGGCGAATTCACTTTACTAGAAGGGAACACTATTTTGGTGACCACCGAGGAGCAAATTTCTACGCCTGAAGTGTTGTTTGTTAGCTACAAACGACTCATCCAAGACTGTAAACCCGGTGAACGCATCTTGTTGAACGATGGTAAAGTATCCCTTGAATTCACAGAAAAAGTCAATGATACCACACTCAAAGCCCGTGTTGTTGCCGGTGGACCGCTGTCATCAAACAAAGGATTCAACCTGCCCGACTCCAATCTTACGGTTCCCAGCTTAACAAAAAAAGACTTGGCCGATTTGGAGTATGGTTTGAGTCAGGAAGTGGATTGGGTGGCCTTGAGTTTTGTTCGCACCGCAGACGACATCGTAGAGCTAAAGCGATTGATTGCCGAAAAAGGCACCCATACCAAAGTTATCGCCAAAATCGAAAAGCCTGAGGCGGTGAATAACATTGACGAGATCATCAAGGTATCGGATGGGATTATGGTAGCCCGTGGCGACCTCGGCGTTGAAGTCCCCTTGCAGCGCGTCCCCCTGATCCAAAAAACCATCGTTGAGAAATGTCTTGCCGCGGCCAAACCCTGCATCATCGCCACCCAAATGATGGAAACCATGATTGTTGATAGTATGCCTACCCGGGCAGAAATCAACGACGTGGCCAATGCGGTTCTCGATGGAGCTGATGCCCTCATGTTATCTGCGGAAACCAGCGTAGGAAAATACCCGCTTCGAGTGATTGAAGTAATGGGAAGTATCATCACCGATATCGAAAACGACCGACGCACATACTACAAAGGCGTGAAACCTTCATCGGATTCTCCCTCTTTTGCCAGCGATGAAATTTGCTTCACAGCCGTACGTATGAGCGACCACCTGAATGCCAAAGCCATCGTTGCGATGACCAAATCTGGATTCACAGGGTTCCGCGTGGCGAGTTACCGTCCGGAAGCCAACGTATTCATCTTCACCGATAACAAAAAACTGTTGGCCACCTTAAATTTGGTGTGGGGTGTGAGGGGTTTTTACTACGACAAATTTGTAAGCACAGACGATACCTTTCAAGACGTTGTTGACATCCTCAAGGCAGAGAATATGGTTCAGCAAGGCGAGTATGTAATCAATTGTGCCAGCATGCCCATCCACAAAAAGCAGCGCACCAATACCATCAAAGTTACGCTGGTAGATTAATTGCTTCGTCCAAAGCGACGTATATTTGCACCTCAAGCCACCATGGAAGAGATTTTTGTAAACAAAGTAGCCAATAGCGGCCTAATCACCTTGAATTTGGAGGATCATTTCCCAACAGGTGAGCGCAAGTTTATCGACATCAAAGATGTGTTGTTTATGGGGATGGTTTTGAAAGAGAAAGATTTCCGCGATTGGGTGAAAAACCACGATTGGCTTGCATATCAAGGGGCCAACGTAGCCATTGGATGTACAGCTGACGCCATCGTGCCTACCTGGGCCTACATGCTCATGGCATCGAAACTGTCGGGCATCGCCTCTGAGGTTGTTTTTGGCGATTTACAATCATTGGAAGCCGTTTTATGGCGCAAAGCCCTTCAGTCCTTGGATATAGAATCCTTCCGTGACCAAAAAATGGTCATCAAAGGCTGTGGCGATTTGCCTGTAACCGCTGCTGCATACGCTGAAATTACGCGATTACTCACGCCTTTGGCCAAGAGCATTATGTACGGAGAACCCTGCTCTACTGTGCCAGTTTACAAAGCCAAATAGTAGGTTTAATCCCTAAAATTGTCGATTTTTGTATTATGCTAAGGACGATATACGCCTTGGGATTCACTTTGATTTCCATGTTACCCCATTCCGCAGAAGCCAAAAAGAACCCCGCACCCCGTGTGCATTACAACATCAACATTTCCGACCCCAAAAGTCATTACGCTGATGTAACCCTCAGACTCGAAGACCTGACTCCAGGATCGTTGGATATTTACATGCCCGTTTGGACGCCCGGTAGTTATTTGGTGCGCGAATTTGCCAAAAACGTAGAATCGGTGAGCGCACGCGGCCTCTCTTTGGAGGAGTCCAAGATGGTTTTTGCCGAAGAGCCCCTCAATTTTGGTGCGGCACTCTCCCCCATCAAACTGGATAAAAACACTTGGCGATTGACCATCCCCAAAAATGTGGCGGCCGCCGAATTTCATTACCGCGTGTATTGTTTTGAATTGAGTGTCCGCACAAGCTTCATCGACGAGGATCAAGCCTTACTTAACATGGCTTCCGTATTGATGACAGTGAAAGGCGCTGAGCATTTGGGCGGTGACTTGTCCATTGACTACCCTGTTCGATGGTTCAGCCACGCCACTGCCTTAGAACTTGCAGAGGACCTTCCAACCGCGGATAAGGAATACACGGAAAGTGAGTTACGCAGCCTACTGAAACGCCGTGATTTCACCTACCCCAACTTCGATGACTTGGTGGATGCACCCGTGCAATTGGGCAACTTCACAAAATTCAACTTCGATGTCAACGGCGTGCCACACGAAGTGGCGATGGTGGGTCGCAACAATGCGGATGTAGACAAACTGCGAGACGACATGCAATTTATGTGCAGAACCATGGCCAAAGTGGTGAACGACCATCCCTGCAAGCGGTACACCTTTATCGTGCAAAACGTAGAAGCCGGTGGTGGTGGTTTGGAGCATAAAAACAGCACGGTGTTGATGATGAGTCGATGGGGCTATACCGATGCCGCGCGATACAAAGGCTTTCTGGGATTGGTGGCACACGAATATTTCCATTTGTGGAATGTGAAGCGGATCCGTCCAGCCGAATTGGGCCCCTTCAACTATCGCCAAGAGAACTACACAGATTTGCTTTGGCTGGCCGAGGGCATCACCAGTTACTACGATGAAATTGCACTGATGCGGGCGGGCATCGTGAGTCGGAAAGAGTTTTTGAGCACCATGGCTGGCTATGTCAATGCACACGAAAACCGCATGGGCGCCCGGGTTGCGACCATCAGTGAGATGAGCCACGACGCTTGGATTAAGGAATATCGTCCCAACGAAAACTCCAAAAACAGCACGTATTCCTATTACAGCAAGGGCGTGATAGTTGGGTTTCTTTTCGATGCTTGGATCGCGGCACAAACCAGTGGTAGCAAGCACCTAGACGACGTGATGCAGTATTTATGGCGCACCCATTACAAGAACAAAGCCCTCGGCGAAGAAGGAAAAGGCATTACCGAAAAAGAGTTTATCGATGCGGTAAAAACGGTGATTATCAACGGCAAGGGCAACCCCGAAACCGGCATTGGGAATAGCAAATCCTTGGACCAATTTGTCAAGCAGTTATTGCATAGC
>JBANFU010000233.1:0-5111 GCA_037975865.1 Bacteroidota bacterium | reverse complement strand
TTGGGTGAT
This sequence comes from Bacteroidota bacterium, assembly GCA_037975865.1. Classification (GTDB taxonomy): domain Bacteria; phylum Bacteroidota; class Bacteroidia; order NS11-12g; family UBA955; genus UBA955. The sequence continues at coordinate 5,102 of JBANFU010000233.1, read as the reverse complement.
TTTTGTTCAAAGACGCGCCATTGAATGTCGGATTGCTTGTAAAGGTCTGGCCACAATTGTTTTAGGTTGTTCAAACGACGTAAGTTCAACTTGGGCTGATTGAAGGTATCTACTTGTTTGTAGCGCGTGTAGACCAAGTGAATGGCGTGTACTTCGGTTGCCGGGGGCAGTTTGATTTTGTATACGTCTGGTTTGAATTGGGAACTGGCAAAAGGCATGGGTAAATACAGTACAAACCGTCCGGTATCGGTGGGGTGATACCCAATCACATAGGGCTTGTTTGCCACGATATCGGCGGGCTTGATTTGCCCTTGCAACGCATGAACGGTCAGGGTAAGGGTTACCCACAACCAAACTTTAAGGGCGTTTAAGGGATTTGCCATGGTTTGAAAACGTTAGAGGAGTTCTGTGAGCGATTTTGTTCCCAAGGTGCGTTCTGTTGTGAAGCCTTCACCGTATTGGGTGCCGATGGTTCTTCCAAATTCCAAGGATCGGGCGGCCAAGAAATCCATAAATTCTTTGCTGCTGATGGGTGTTTGAGGCTCCGCGCTGTTGGGGTCGTAAAACTGGGTTTTGAATGCCCTGATGGCGGCCATTTTTTGATCGAAAACGTCGGAAATATCAACAATGATATCAGGCTTTATGAACCGATCTTGGATGTAATGATATACGGCTTTGGGACGGTGTGCCTGGTAGGGTGGTGTGGAGATTTTGGGCAATCCAGCCAAAAAGCACGCGCGTGAAACCAATTCTGAGGCTCTGCCGTGGTCTGGATGACGGTCATTCACGGCATTGGCCAATACGATTCTGGGTTTGTATTTGCGTATTTGTGTGACAACGGCCATCAGGGATGCTTCATTGATCTCAAAGAAACCGTCTCCCAAATCAAGGTTGTCACGAACAGCAAGTCCAATGATTTTGCTACTTTGAGCGGCTTCTGCATCCCTCGCTTCTGCTGAGCCACGGGTACCTAATTCTCCGCGGGTGAGGTCGATAATTCCGCAGGCATGCCCTTGTTGAATGTGCGAAATCAACGTTCCGCAGGCGGCCAATTCTACGTCGTCTGGGTGTGCGGCGAAGGCTAAAATATGCAACTGTTGGAGGCTCATAAAGTGGCGGGCGGGTTGAAAATGAGATTTAATAGGGTGTTTCCAACGGCCTGCAGTGTATTCTTGTCGATGGCGTCCAGGTTGTCGTCGTGGGTATGCCAGTAAGGCGCAAACCCGGTATTTTCATTGTACTGAATGATGTCGATCATGGGGATTTTGGTGGCTTCGTAAACGTATTTGTGGTCGTCTGTGATGGCACCGATATTTTGAAGTTGGAAGTAGTTGTCGTGGCCGAGTTCCTTGGCAATTTGCCAAGTGTGAACCAAAATCCAGTTGGCGTATTGGTTGGAGTTGGCTTCCCACATGAATTTGGCATCTTTCCCACCTACCATGTCGAGCAGCACCCCAAAATTGGCTTTATACCCGGGGGTGTGTAGATTTTTTCCCCAGTACTGACTGCCGAGGCAGAAGGAGTTTTCAATGTCTGAAACGCCCAAATCTTCGGCGTCGAAAAGGATGAAATCCACGCCCCATTCTGGTTTTTCTGTGTGAAGGATGCGGGCGAGTTCTAGGATGATACCTACACCGGATGCTCCGTCATTGGCGGCGAGGATGGGCTCTTTGGGATTTTGGTCGTCTTGATCAGCCATGGGTCTGCTATCCCAGTGGGCGGCGAAAATCATGCGTTTTTCGGCTTTGGGATTGATGCTTCCGATGAGGTTGTAAATGGGAATGGGCGCACCGGATGTGGGATTTTTAGACAAGCCAATCTGGAAATAGGTGGTATCGCACTGTCCTTTCAGTTGTTTGAGTAACCAATCCGCGCATTGCTTGTGGGACGTTGTGCCGGGTATTCGGAATCCAAAGTCGAGTTGACTTTTGATATGGTTGTAGGCGTTGTCGGCAGAGAATCCTGTTTTTTTCTGGGTTACAATGACCGTTTCAGCTGTGGCGGGTGTATCACTATCTGCTTGATCTGTAGTTTGGTTACAACCCCAAAACAAGAATGCCGTGGTGGTGCAAAAGGCCAATATGTACTTTGCTTTCATCAATGTTGTACAAAGTTAATTAATTGTGTGGGTTGGGTGATTCAAAATTCTGTATTAAGGTCTATTTTCGCCTGAATAAGCATGGATAGTCAAATTCAGAGTATGACGGGTTTTGGGCGCGCCCAAGTAGAAACGCCAACCCTCAGGGCAGTATGTGAAATTAAGGCCCTCAACGGCCGGTATTTCGAGGCAGATTTGCGGTTGCCGAAATTTTTGTACGAAATCGACCCCCAGATTCGTCGACTTTTGAATGAAAAATTAGAGCGAGGCACCATTACTTGTACCTACAGCATCACTTTTCCCAATGTGAAGGCCGAGGATCAGACCATTCACATCAATGCGGGTTTGGCCAAGGCGTATCTTGATAAATACCAGGAGTTGAGCGCTGCGTTGGGTGTGGAGTTTCGGGATCCGTTTCGCGAGATTATCCGCATTCCAGAGGTGATTCAAACCGGAGAGCGCGGGTTGGATGAGGGGGTTAAACAAGCCATCGTGGATTTGACGTTGCAAGCAGCGGATTTGTTGGTGCAGTTTCGGAAGGAAGAGGGCGCCGCCACGGGGGTGAAGTTGCTATCGTTGGTGGAGTCGATACAATTGGATTTGAACGAGGTTTCGATTCACGAGGAGCCGCGCAAGCAAGGCTTGCGCGAGCGTATCTATGGCCAATTGGCCGAACATGTGGCCGGGGAGCTGCGCGACCAAAATCGCTTCGAGCAAGAGATATTGATGTACCTCGACAAGTGGGATATCGCCGAAGAGAAACAGCGATTGCAGCAACACATCGACTATTTCAAAACCTGCCTCAAAAAGGAGCCTTTGGGCAGAAAACTGAATTTTATCGCCCAGGAAATGGGACGTGAAATGAATACCATGGGTGTGAAAAGCAATTACTTCCCCATGCAGCAAGCGGTGGTTCAGATGAAGGAAAAATTGGAGCAAATCAAAGAACAAGTCCTGAATCTCGTTTAATATAAAACACTTGATGAACAAGAACTTAAAGAAGCACGGGGCCTTGGCTGCCTTTGTCCTATGCCTGAGCAGTTTGGGTGCGCAGTGGGATGCTGTGGCAAACAAAGTGGTGGCGGACTCTACGGCCATGACAACCACCACAACTGAGGAGTCGGTGCGGGTAATATATCAAGCCCATGCGCTATCAAACGTGGACGCGAAACGAATGGTGTTGTTGTCTACAACGAACGAAGGTGAGGACGAATCAGCGGCGGAAATTCCTGCGTTGATTTCCCTCATTCGCAGTGGAGATGTTGAACGGTTTAACGTGGCGTATATCAATTTTCACCCCTTGCAGGTGGGATTGCTAAACGAATACCTGAAGCACCCCGACCAAATGCACCGGAACTATGTTCGGATGTCGTTTGATGAAGATGGTGACAACCCCTTTGTAGATGTTATGGATGCCGTGGATACCCGCAGGAAAGTGGATAGTACGGTATTTTCTCAATTTTCGTTTGCTTCGATGGAACTGTATGGTAAGGCCAAAGGGTCTTATCTGGAATACAGCGACCGTGAATATGAATATGCTTTGGCGGCCTATTTGAATGCGTTGTTTCCGGCGGATTCAACCCTTGGTTTGGGTGGCATGGAGCAAAATGATGAGCAAATTCCGGCGCGCATCCGATCGCAAGTGGAAGGAATTAGGTCCTTGGTTTCGGTGGGTTTGTGGCGTTTGTGGCAGGAGGATCAGGAAATTCAGGTTCCGGGCGATGATGAAGACGATACTGAATCGTTGGATGTGGATCCCGCGTTTAGTGCTGTAGAAACCATCAGCACACTGAGGGATTCATTGTGGAACATCTCTAAGGAGTTGGAAAGTTACATATTACCCGAAAATAGGGCGACCTATAGGGCCTTGATACCTTGGTTGAAACCGATCCCCCGTGATTCAGTAAATGATCGGGTACTGGTGGGAGAGACCTTTTTTGAGCAATTGCAGAAGCGTTCAGAATTGGTAGTTCGATTGAAAAATGAAAAGCGCAGAACCTTGGTGATAGGCACTGATCCCGTTGAATTGTTGGCGGTGAACAAATACAATCGCAAAGTGCTACCGAGTTTGCTGGAGGATTTGTTGAGTGAGGGGATTGCGCCTGCTGACATAGCGCGGGTATTTGTGATGACTGCGCCAGGTCAATATGAACACGTGTTGTTGCGAGGAAAGGAGGTGCCGGCGTGGAATCCCCCGCCATCCAAGCGGTCTGTTGAGCCTGATACCACGATCTATCCGCCGCTGAGTGCGTTGGGAGGTTCGGATACTACGGTTTTGTCGGACGATCCTTTCGGAATGGGCTCGAAAGATACTGTACAGCTTTTTGCCGACATCAGCGATCAATATCAAAGCAAGGACTCCGTGAATATCGAAACCTTGGTTTTCAATGAAGTATCCGGTGATATGGATTGGCGTTTTGATGTGGCCATGGATTCAGCGGCTGTTTGGGAAGAGGATTGGCGAGACAGTAGAAGCGGATCCAAGCACAGCTTTATGCAATACCGCGGAGAATGGGGAAGTAGGGAAGAATCGAAATTGGTGTTCGACTTGGCTTACACCCAAATCCATCCTACATTTAAACCCAAGTACATCACGGCGATGCGCAATGTGATGGGATTGGCGGAAACCGATGAATTAAATTTGGCAACACAGGGTATTGGTATGGGTGTGAATACACGCAATGGAAAGCAATATCAAAATCATCGGTTGCAGGTTGCTCAAACTGTGGGTGGCAGTGGGAATTATTCCGCTACCTATGTGATTTACAGCGATATGACCCAATTTCCGCTGGGAAGATACTTGACTTTCGGCGTGGGTGGATTTACGGGTTATGCGAATCAGCGATATAAGAAGTTTACCAATACCTCGGGCGGGTTTATCAATCAAGATCAACCCAGTTTTGTGGTGACAAACCCGGCTTATTTGTATGGCTTTACCGTGGAGCCAACACTTCACGTAGGTCCTTTCTTTGCGAGACTTACCGCCGGTTATGCTTGGGATTTT